>JAEDKI010000130.1 GCA_016295895.1 Clostridiaceae bacterium
AAATAAGAAAGGGATGATTTTATGGTTATAGCGGCAGTATTTGCCGGCGGCATCGGCAGCCGCATGGGCAATTCGGACACTCCGAAACAGTATCTTGAGCTTGGCTCAAAGCCTGTAATTATTCACACAATTGAAAAATTCTTTGTTAATGACAGAATTGACGAGATTCTCGTTCTCTGCCCTCAGGCGTGGGTCGCTCACACTATCGACCTTATCAAAAAACACCTTCCCGACGGTAAAAAAATAAGCGTTATTCCCGGCGGTTCAACAAGAAACGGAACGCTTGAAAACGCCATTGCTTATATTAACGAAAACTGCGAAACGGATGAAAACACCGTCATTGTTACCCACGACGCAGTCAGACCGTTCGTTACGCACAGAATAATCGAAGAAAATGTTGAAGCGGCGATCAAATACGGCGCATGCGACACGGTTATCCCCGCAACCGACACAATCGTTGAAAGCGAAAGCGGAAAAATGATAACCTCAATCCCCGACAGAAAAAAGATGTTTCAGGGTCAGACTCCGCAGTCATTCCGTCTGAAAGAGCTTGAAAGAGTGCTTTCGAGCCTCACGGAAAACGAAAAGGCAATTCTGACCGACGCCTGCAAAATCTTTTCAATAAAGAACAAAGATGTTTATATGGTGGAGGGCGAGGTATTCAATATCAAAATCACCTATCCTTATGATATGAAGGTTGCCCGCACCCTCCTGAAAGGCAAGGATTCCGATGATTAATGCAGTTTACAGACTAATTGCTCCCGGAATGATTGATGTTGCTTGCACCGAGCCTGATATCAGAAACAGCGTCATTCTGCGCCCTGTTTACCTCTCAATCTGCAAAGCGGATCAGCGCTATTATCTCGGCAACAGAAGCCGTGAAGCGTTAAAAGCAAAGCTCCCCATGGCTCTGATTCACGAGTGCGTTGCAAAGGTTGTTTTTGACCCGACAGGTAACTATAAGCCGGGCGAAATCGTTGTTCCCGTTCCGAACATTCCGACAGAGCATGACGATGTTATAGCCGAAAACTATCTTCCGTCAAGTCATTTCTGCTCAAGCGGCTATGACGGATTCTTGAGAGATTATATCGACATGCCGCCTGACAGGCTCGTCAGAGTTCCGCAGGGGCTTAACCTCAAAATTGCTTCTTTTGCAGAGCTTATCAGCGTTGCCGTTCATGCAGTCAGCAGATTTGAAAGGTTTTCGCATTCAAGAAAGGATTCAATCGGCATATGGGGCGACGGAAATCTCGGATTCATCACCGCCCTGATTGTCAAGGCTCTTTATCCCGAAACGAAGCTTTATATTTTCGGAACCGTCTATGAAAAGCTGGCTTATTTTGCTTTTGCAGACGGAGTTTATCATGTTGACCACTCCCCCGAGGATTTGAAAATCGACCACGCCTTTGAATGCGTCGGCGGTGAAGGCTCACGCTTTGCAATCGCTCAGATTATCAACATGATTAATCCCGAGGGAACGATTTCCTTAATGGGCGTGAGCGAAAGATTCGTTGATATCAACACAAGGCTTGTGCTTGAAAAGGGACTTCGTCTGTTCGGCTCAAGCCGCAGCGGAATTGACGATTTCAAACGCACAATGGAGTTGCTTGAACAGCACCCCAAAATCGCCGCCTATCTTGAAAACATCATCGGCGGAGTTGTTGAAATCAAGAGCCTTGCCGATGTTCACGCCGCTTTTGCGCAGGATATCAGCCGCCATTTCGGCAAGACCGTTCTCAAATGGGAGAAGTAATATATAAGGATTATAATATATGGAAATATCTGTCGTTGTTCCCGCTTATAACAGCGAAAATTTCATAGCCGAGACTCTAGACTGCCTGCTGAACCAGACTCTGAAAGATATTCAGATTATCGTTGTCAACGACGGTTCAACCGACGGCACGGGCGCAATTATTGACTCCTACGCCGCAAAGCACGCCAACATTCTGCCGCTTTATCAGGAAAATTCGGGAGTTTCTACCGCAAGGAACAACGGAATCGAGCACGCCGAGGGCAAATATATAATGTTCCTTGACAGCGACGATCTGCTCAGCAGAGACGCTCTTGAAAAAATCAGAGACGCCCTTGAACGGAATCAGGCAGACATTGCGATTTGCAGGATTGAACGCTTCGGCTACGGCGGCAGAGAAACCAACCCCATCGTTGATTCTCTTGCAAAAGAGCCTGTCATTGATTGCTTTGATAAGCGGCTTATCCGCAATTATCTTGTCGGCAACAAATGCTACCGAACGGATATGATAAAGGGCGGCAAGGTTCGTTTTCCCGCTCTCAGATACAGCGAAGACGGCGCATTTTTCATGCAGGTTCTCTTTGCCGCAAGGCCGAGAATCACGGGCGTTTACGGCGCCGTTATGAAATACAGAAGCCACTCCCCGAAAGAGGGACTTTCCGTCACTCAGCGTATCAGCCTTGACCTCGTCAAGGATTTTTCCGCCTCAATGGATATGATTTATTGCGCCGCTTTAAGCTCAATTGACGGCTATTGCAAAGACCCTGCCGATTATCTTCAGGAGCTTCTGCTCAAAAGCTGTTTTGCGATGATTAACGAATTCTACCGCATGGCTTGGAGCGCAGACGATGAAACCCTTGCTTTTATCGGCAGAAAATACGGCGAATGGCAGTCAAAAATGACCGAGGATTCGCTGAAAAAATGCAGAGAAGCCGTTAAGGATATCGGAGAACCCGTTTTCAGCAAAAAAGAAATTGCAAATGCTCCGTTTATCAGCATTATTTCAAAATCCCCGTCTGATGAATTTGTTAAATCGCTTTACGCTCAATCCATGCCTTATTTTGAACTGATAACCTCGGATTCAAAGGTTGAACGGCGAGAAAATGTTGTTTTTCTGCCCGAAAAAGGCTTTAAAAAAGCCGCAAGATCTGCGGCAAAAGGGAAGCTCGTTATTTCTCTCGGCGGCAAAAAACCGCTTGACCGCAGGTTTTTGAAAATAGCCTCCCTGCTCAAACGCTCTCCGAAATTCGGAATTTTCCCCGATTTTCTCATAAAATTCGGAGCACTTCTGCTCCCTGAAATCAAATCACTGCTGAGCAAATAATTTTTACGGGTGTTTACCTTGAAAAAGTTTTTTTATTCGCTTTATGCCCTGTTTTTCAATCTCAGCCGCATATTTCCCGTTAAGAAGAACAGAATTGCTTTCGTTGCTCCTCATAACGGCGGAAGCGGCGATTCTTTGAGCGCCTTGCGCACCTATGTTGAAGAAAAGGGCGGCTTTGAAACCGTAACGATTTCAACGCAAGACTTAAGGCTCGACTTTTCGGGCGTTAAAGCATTTATAATATCCTGCCTCAAAGCGGCGGGATTTTTCACTTTGAAAGCAAAGGCACTTGCAACCTCAAAATATGTTTTTCTCAACGACAATTTCATGCCCATGGCATCTCTGAATTTCAGCACCGAGGCTGTTGTCACTCAGCTTTGGCACGCCGAGGGAGCGTTCAAAAAGTTCGGTTTATCCCTGCCGCTCAGCTCTGATATTGCTGAAAGAGAAAGAAAAAACGGTCAAAAGCTTTCATATGTCGTTTGTTCCTCAAAGAATATTGCGCCGGTATATGCTCAGGCGTTCGGCGTTGATGAAAGCAAGGTTCTTGCTCTCGGCGCACCGAGAATTGACTCCCTTGTGAAAAAAAGAGATATTTCCTCAATGCGTGAAAGCTTTGACTGCCTTCATCCCGAATGCAGGGGAAAAAAGCTTGTGCTTTACGCTCCGACCTTCCGTGACGACGCCAAAGCGGACTCAAGGCTCGTTGACAGAATTGATATTAACGCCTTTAATAACGAGCTCGGCGGCGGATACGCTTTGCTGACAAAGCTTCATCCTCAGATTCACTCCGAGCGCACGGTTCCGGGCGTTGACGTCACGGGAAGCAATATAACTGAGCTTGCTCTGATATGCGATGTTCTTATAACGGATTATTCGTCGGTCTGCATGGACTTTGCCCTGCTATCAAAGCCCTGTATATTCTTTGCGTTTGACCTTGAAGAATATCAAAAAGAGCGTTCTTTCTATTATGACTATAAATCCTATGTTCCCGGCACGGTTGCCGAAAGCTTCGATGAGGTTATTGATGCGATAAAAAATCCCCGAAGCGACGAGGAAAAACTGCGCCGATTCAGGGAATTCAATTTTGACTTTATTGACAGCGACAATACACGCAGGGTGTTTGAAAGAATCATTTCATCCAATTCCTGATAATCGCCGCCGCTCTTTTGGCGGCGTTGCCGTCACAAGCTGACATCTGCTCGTTTCTGAATTTTTCAATTTTGGAAACGGGCGGATTTTTTTCTGCATTTCTGACTTTGTCAATCAACATTTTGCCGCTTGTCACCATCTCGCCCGGCAAATCATCGGGGAAACTGAGATAAAAGCCTCTCTCATAATCCCGATAATCGGGGCAGTAGAACACCGTCGGCACGTCGAGCAGGCAGGCGTCATAGATAACCGAGGAATAATCGGTTATCAGAACGCTGCACGCCGCAATCAGTTCAAGCGTTGACTGCTCCGAAAGGTCAATAATATTTTTATATTCGCCGCCGCAGAGCCTGTAATTCATTATCGGGTGCCGCCTGATGACAAACACCTCGTCATCGGCAAGCTCTGCGCTGAGCGACGCCCAATCGATTGCGGGGTCAAATTCAACATTGTTCCCGTCTTTTTCACGAAATGTCGGGCAGTAAAGATAGATTCGTTTTCCTTTTAGCTGAGGACATTTTTCAAGAATACTGTTTTTAAGCCCGTCTGCGCCTTTCAGTATTTTATCCGTTCTCGGCAGACCGATGGGCAGGCAAATATCCTCGCTGATTCCGAATGCGCCCGCATAGAATTTTCGGCAGCCCTCGCCCGTGACGGCAACGGCGGAATACTGCGAATGGGTGGCTCTCTCCTCGGCAGGCGTGAGCCTTGACGGGGCGTCAAGCCCGAATTTTTTGAACGCTCCGCAGGCGTGCCAGATCTGAAAAAGCTTCTGACCCTCTCTGAGCTTAACCGCCCTCATGTAGCGAACATAGTCGTCGGTCACGATAACACGGCTTGTCAGCAAATAATAATAGGCAAGCGGTTTCAGCTTGACAGAATGCGGAAGCATGTGAGCAAAAACAATCTTTTTGCCCTCGTAAGCGTCATAAACCGCCTTTGCATTGTCGAGCAGTTTGCCGTCGGCTCTTATCGTATAAAACAGAACAACATTCCGAAGCGGCAGGCGGCGGCAGAAAGCGCACCAAAGCCTGTTAAAAAATTCAAGAATCCGCCTGCGGGTTTTAACGCCTATCAGTTTTTTTAGAATACTTTTCATGTTAATCTCCGATTTTGAATAAAAGAACTGTTTTTTCAAAACCTATTTTAATATAATCCGAGTCGGTTTACAATAGCGAATTTATATTATCCCGCCAAAATAACGGATTTCAAAAAAAATCCGGATTTTTTGAAAAAATCTTCATAAAAATGTTGACTTTTTCATTCAATTGTGTATAATATATATCCGTAGCCCACATGCGAGTTACATTGGGGAATAGTGTAACGGTAGCACGACAGACTCTGACTCTGTTTGTTGGGG
>JAEDKI010000131.1 GCA_016295895.1 Clostridiaceae bacterium
TCATCTTCAGATGCGGCTTCGGAACAGACAAACATCTCGGACTGCTTGTATATTTCAAACTGTTCGGCGTTGTCGAGCGCCGCCTGACCGTCGTGATTGCCGAAAGTTGCGGTGAAAGGAATTCTGCGATCTTCAAGCGGCTTTATCAGCGTTTTGATTGTCTTTTCAACATTTTCTTTTCCGTTTTTACCCGCAAAATGAGAGGAATAGCCCTTTATCTGGTCACCCGTGAATATAACAAGATCGGGCTTCTCCGAATCAAGAGCCGCCTCAATGAGCCTGAGCGTGTCGGGCGAAACGCAGGGTACTTCCTGAGTGTCGGCGATCTGCATGATTCTGAAATTTCCGTTTTTGAAATTCAAAGCTCTGTTTTGCATATTTTCCTCCCGTTTTGAAAAGGATCGGATAAAAAGTCACGCAAGACGATTATCCGATCCTTTAATTTTTAATGTTTAAACCTCTTCGGGCTTCTTGAAGCCGTATTTAACAAGGATGTTGTTGATTCTGTCCTTGGGGTCGAGCAGATGACTGATTGATTCGTCATGGTTGAGGGTGTCGATGATGTAGGAGCAATACTTCGACATATCAACGCTGACATACCATTCTCTTGAAAGCAGTTCGGGGGTTGAATAAATAAGGTTTGTTGTGAAAACCTTGCTGATAAGGCCGTCTTTGTAAGCCTTGTCGAATGAATCAAGTCCGTTGCAGAAAAGGCCGAACGAAGCGCAGATGTAAATTCTGTTGGCTTTGAGCTCTTTGAGCTTTGTTGCAACCTCAATCATCGAATCGCCGGAGGAAATCATGTCGTCGATGATGATAACATCCTTGCCTTCAACATTATCGCCGAGAAATTCATGGGCGATAATCGGATTTCTGCCGTCAATTATAACCGAATAGTCACGGCGTTTATAGAACATGCCGAGCTCAAGGCCTAAAACGGAGGAGAAGTAAATGCAGCGGCTCATTCCGCCCTCGTCGGGGGAAACAACCATCATGTGATCGTTGTCAAGCTTCAGGTCGCTGATGTTTTTGCACATAGCCTTTATCATCTGATAAACGGGCTGAACATTTTCAAAACCTTTCTGAGGAATTGCGTTCTGAACTCTTGCATCGTGAGCGTCAAAGGTGATGATATTGTCAACTCCGAGGCTCAGGCAAAGCTCACGAAGCATATCGGAGCAGTCGAGAGATTCTCTGCTGGAGCGTCTGTGCTGCCTGCCCTCATAAAGCATGGGCATGATAACGGTGATTCTTCTTGCCTTGCCGGCAATTGCGCTGATAGCTCTTTTGAGGTTTGCGAAGTGATCGTCGGGGCTCATGGGAACATAACGGCCATACATTTTGTATTCAACGCCGTAGTTGAAAGCGTCGCAGAGAATGAAAATGTCAAATCCTCTGACGGTCTGGTTGATAACGCATTTTCCTTCGCCCGTTCCGAATCTCGGGAAAGAGGCTTTGATAAGATATGTGTCTCTTTCATAGCCGGCAAACGGAAGCGTCATTTTGTGTTCGCTGTCTCTTTCTTTTCTCCATGTGACAAGATACTGGTCGATTTTCGCCGCAAAAGCTTCGCAGCCGGGCAGCGCAAGTATTCCGAGCTGACCGTAGGGAATGGTTCTGAAATCTTCATAATCAGGCATGTCGATATCCTCCGCTCTTTATTATAAACATATTCTACTATATTTCAGCATAATAATAAAGGTTTTATCGAAAAAATCCATGAAAAAAATCGGCAAAAATTTAAGATAATTTTGGGCATTTTGCCGATTGATGCAAAGCGGGGGTTAAATTGCGAAGCTTCTGTCGATATTAATTACGGTGAAGAACTTCTTATCCTTTTTCTTAACCTGTTCGTCAACCCTTTTCTTGAAATCTTCCTCGGTTATTCCCGATTTTCTCGGCAGAACGACATCAAAAATCAGATTTGTGTGAGTCGGTCCGTCAACAACCCTGAAATCGTGCATGCTTGCATCGCTGCATATTTCCGTTACGATTTCACAAACCATGTCTTTCAGCTCGTGAGTGCGTTCATCGTTGATGATGGGGTCCATATGTATTGATATTTCGATTCCGAGCTGACGCTTTATTTCACGCTCGATAAGGTCGATTGTGTCGTGACTGTGAAGAATGTCAATGTCGGCAGGAACCTCGGCGTGAAGCGAGCCGTAGACCTTTGAATGGCCGTAGCTGTGAAGCACAAGGTCATGTATCCCAACGATTCCGTCATATGACATAACAAGTTTTTCAAGCCTGTCAACCGTTTCTTTTTCGGGCGGTTCACCGAGCAGGGGACCCATTGTTCCTTTGATAATATCAATGCCTGCATAGATGATAACAAGCGCAACGACAATGCCCATGACGGCGTCTATCGGCCAATCGGTGAATTTTGAGCAGACAAGAGCGATAAGCGAGCAGCTTGTTGCGGCGATATCGCCGAGGCTGTCGGTAACAACTGCGTTAACGGCAACGGAATTAATCATTTTGCCGATTCTGCGGTTGAAGAATGCAAGCCACAGCTTTGCGAGAATAGAAAAAACGAGAACAAGAACGGCGGGAACGCTGAAAACAACCGTTTCGGGATTTCTGAATTTATCAACCGAGGTTTTAATCAGCTCAACGCCCATGATAAGAATAAAAAATGCAAGCGTCAGAGCGGAAACATATTCAACTCTGCCGTGGCCGAACGGGTGCTCATCGTCGGCGGGCTTGCCTGAAATTTTAAAGCCGACAAGGTTGATTATCGATGAAATTGCGTCAAAACTATTGTTGGCACCGTCGGCGATTATCGAAATACTCTTTGTTATCAGACCGAAAATAACCTTTGAGACCGAAAGCAGTATGTTCAGCAATATGCCGACCGTTCCGCTCAGAGTTCCGAGGCGGGTTCTGACGGATTCGTTTTCTGTGTTCTGATAGTCCTTGACAAAGAGTTTTATCAAAAGGTTTGACATGGTATCACTCCTTAACTATATGAACATCAAGCTGATTATAGGGGATGGGGATTCCGTTGCTGTCAAAGGCGAGCTTTACGGCCTCCTGCATTGAATAAAATGCGTCCCAATAGTCGTCGCTTGAGCACCAGATGAGGCAGGCAAGGTTTATTGAGCTTGAAGCGTGCTCCTTGACAGCAATGATGGGTGCGGGGTCGGTGAGAATAAGCTTGTTTGCTTTGACCGTCTCAAGCAGAACCTCTTTTGCCTTTGAAATATCGGCATCGTAGGAGACGGAAAAAACGAGGTCAAGTCTGCGCCTGCTCTCGGAATTGTAGTTGATGATATTACTGCTTGTTATTGTCGAATTAGGAATAATAACACGCTTGTTATCGAGCGTTATAAGCTCGGTATACATCATTTTTATCTCGTGAACCTTGCCGCTGACAGAGCCGATATCGATATAATCTCCGCTCTTGAACGGATGGTTAACAAGAATCTGAATTCCGCTTGCAAGCTGACTGATGCTCGATTGCAGGCCGATACCGGCGGTAATTCCCGCAGCTCCGAGGGCCGTTAAAAATGAATTCACATCAATATTTAATGTTGAAAGAGCCGAAAGAATAACGGCAAATTTCAGAATCAGCGTTACAATTGTTCTGATAAATGAATGAATCGAGGGGTCAATGCCCTTGGCGCACAGAGCCTTGATAAGAATTTTACCGATAAGATTTGCAACGGTAAAGCCGACGGCGATTATGATTGCCGCAGATATCAGCAGGGGCAGCTTTGAAATGATCAGCGCAATGATGCCTTCAAGGTCTCTTTCCTTTATTAATTCTGCAAGGTCGAGCGGATAAAATTTCATTTTTATGTTTCCTCCTTGTTTTTCGGGAATTGCATTTGCCTGCTAACTCGTCTCAATATTATACTCTCTTTCACAAAAATAGGCAATAGTCACACACAAAAAAGTTTTTGTGGTATATATTCTGTCATTTTTGGTATTGAAATAGCAAAAAAATTGATATATAATAATATAAATTCTTTTATGGAGGGCGATTTTTTATGGCTTCCGAAATGGTGAATGCGCTCCTTGCCGCCGAAAAATCCGGTGCGCTTGAAACCGCTTCTGCGGCGGAAAAAGGAGAAAAAATGATTGCAGATGCCAAAGCAAAAGCTTCCGAAAGAGAAGAATTTCTCAAAAATGAGGCTAACAAAGCCGCAAGAGAGATGATTTCCGTAGCGATGGCTGAAAGCAAGAAAATGCAGGATGAAGCGGCAAAAAATGCAAAATCAAAGGCAGAGGAAATCAAATCGGCTGCGCTGAAAAAGAGTGATGAAGCCGTTTCGGCGATAATCAGCGAGATGATTTGAGCCTGCGCCTTAAAATCTATATCAGGGAGGTGTTTTCTTGGCAAAGCTTAAAATGAAATATCTCGAAATAGCCGCCCCGATTGAGCAGGGCAAGGATATTTTCGATTTTCTTCAGATGCGCTCCGTTATTGAGCTTCATGAGCAGGAGGAAACCGAAGGCCTTTCAAAGCTTTCATCGGGCAGAACGGCGTCTCAGCTTGAAAAATATATGGACACGGCTCAGACGGCTCTCGATATTCTCAATAAATATGCTCCGCAGAAAAAAGGCTTGCTTTCATCCTTTGAAGCAAGGCGTGAAATGTCAGTTCCGGAGTATATCAAGAAATCGGATATTGCCGACAAGATGCTTGCGGTCTGCTATAATATCTGCTGCTGTGAAAAAGCAATAGCGGATTCAAAGGCTCAGATTGCAAGGCTCAGAGCTTCCATGGACGGGCTTGAACCGTGGCTTTCGCTCGATGTTCCCATGCAGTTTGCGGGAACGCAGACCACGGCGGCGTTTATCGGAACAATGCTGGGCGATTACACGGCGGAGAGCCTTTCAATTGCGCTTGCACCCTTGCTTGACGGCGAGGAAAAGCTTGAAATTGAAATTATTTTTCACGATAAAGACCGAAGCGGCGTTTTCGTGGTTTGCCACAGAGAATGCAAAGAGAAAGTGAATGATGCTCTGAGGTCTCTCGGTTTTGCTTATCCGACCGATCCGACAAAGCATCCGCCCATTGTTCGCTACGAGAGGTGCAAAAAACGGATTGACGAGTTGCTCAATGAAATCAAATCGAGCCAAAAAGAGATTGAAAAGCTTGCCTCGAACAGAAGCGACATTGAATTCGTGCGGGATTATTTTTCAATAAGGCACGATAAGTATGAGGCTCTGAATATGCTTTCAACGGGCGAAAGCATCATCATTATCAGCGGCTATGTTCCCGAAAAGCGTCTTGAAAAGCTGGTTTCACAGCTTGAAGAAAACTATACCGTCGCAATTTCGGCTTCCGATCCACCGGAGGATGCGGATGTTCCTGTTTTGCTCGAAAACAATCAGTTCAACGCTCCGATGGAGTCCATAACCGCAATGTATGCGCTTCCGGCGAAAAAAGACCCCGACCCAAGCCCGATAATGTCGTTTTTCTATTATTTCTTCTTCGGACTTATGCTTTCGGATGCGGGCTACGGTCTGCTGATGGTTATATTTACATTCATCGCCAAGAAAAAGATGAGGCTTGAAGAAAACATGAAGAAAAACATGAATTTGTTTTTCTACTGCGGAATTTCA
>JAEDKI010000132.1 GCA_016295895.1 Clostridiaceae bacterium
TTCCCGCATATTCATAGCTGCTGTCATAGGCGTGCATGGATTTTTTAACGGTGAACTTATAATATTTTGCGTAAGTATAAATCGCAACTATCTGAGCCTTCAACGCCTCGGTGGGTGAGCTTGCGCCGATTTCCCTCTTTGCCGTGCGGCAGAGATATTCAACAATCGGAATATCGGCATCGCCGTATTTGATCGTTGCAGGTGTATCGGGATCGGTTTTGACCGTTGTGCCCGTGAAATAATGGGTCAGAATCTTATCGTAGCTGCTGCCGTCCTTAGCCATTTTGATTGCGCCGTCCTGGCTCATTCCGACTCCGTGACCCCAGCCGTAAACATGGAAAATGAATTTTCCCTCAGCGGCGGTTTTGGTGGTCGATTCTGCCTTGGAGGTTGCCGTTGTTGAGGGGGCGGCGGTGGTTTTTTCGGTGGTGGTCGGTGCGGCGGTAGTTGTGGGTTTGGCGGTTGTCGGCTTGGTTGTCAAGACCTGAGTTGTGGTTGTAATAATATTCTTAACGGTGGTTAAAACCGTTGTTGCAGTTGTTGCCGCCTTTGTTGTCGGGGCGGTGGTTGTAGGTTTGACTAATTGGAACAGGGTTGTCAGGGCGGTCGGAGCGGCGGTTGTTTCCGTCACGGGAGTAACGGCAAAGGCATCAATATCCAATTCATCGATTGATGCGCCGCCTTTATAAAGTCCGTCATCATTGTAATCATAAACGCCCGTCTCCATCTGCACGGCTTCGTTGCCGACGGCATAGGTCGTGTCCGCTTTGTTTGTTCCACGCCCGAAAATAACGGCAAGAACAATGCAGACGATTATTGCGGCGGCAACGCACACGCCCGCAATAATCAGGGGAATTTTTGAATTTTTAGCGGATTTCTCAGCCTTATTTGCAGGAACGGGAGAGTCAAACGGATTGCCCTCTGCGGTCAGCTCGTCAATCATTTTGCAAAGCTGCATGACTGCCGCCGCAACAAGATGACGCTTATCCTCGCCGGGTTCGGAGAAAACTCTTGCCGCCTTTGCACGCTCCGAGTCGGCAACGCTGACAATGACGAATTCTCCTTCATCTCCTGCGTTGCAGATGCCTGAAATTCCGATTCCGAGGTCGGCATCGGAATTTTCCTTTGAAAGCTTTGCGCATTGAGCCGTATAATCTTCGATGCTCTCGTCTTCAAGGCGGTCACGCATTGCGGAGTCGGGGATAAAGGTGTTTTCGGCGTCGGGCACGGTTGAAAGGGCTGAAAGCAGGGCTTTCGAGAAGCCGCAGGGCGAAACTGCGATTGTTTTGCCGCTTGCCATTGCGCTCTCAATGTGTGACTTCAGAGCGGAACGCTTCGGAGCCTTCGGAGCGGCGGGAATCGGAGCCTTATCAGACTCGGAAACGGGTTCGGGAGCGGGAGAATCATTCTTTTTAGGAACAAACCGTTCAAAAAATGCTCCGAAGCTTCCCGCAAAAGCGGAATTAAGCCTGTCCTCATCAAGAGGAAGGAAAATAATCAGACCTTTGCCGTATTCCTTTGCAAATCCCGAATACAAGCCGTCGTGAGAAGCGAAAGCCTTTGATTTTTCGGGAACGGCGGACTGCAAATCGAGCTCTTTGGGATTTTCGGGAGCATTTTCTCCCATTGCGGCAACAATTGAACTGCTTCTGACGATTTTTTCGGAAACTAATTTAAGTAAACGGAGCTTGGCATTAAGGAACATTGAAACGGGAGCGGCGGCAAGGATAATATCAGCCTGAACGGAAAGCTCTGCGATGCCCTGAACAAAGGATGCAGGGTCGCTGAAATCGGCGGAAATAACCTCCGCATTATAGCCGTTCAGCCGTTTTTCGAGACAGCTTGCCGCACCCTGCGCTTTTTCTGCGCAGAGAGTGCAGATTCTCACCTTTCGATTCATAATATCACCGTTCCTTAAAAATTTTCAGCTTCGTAATTTTTACCAGCGTGCGCTTTCGGCATAGGGATTGCTCTTTTTGTTTGCATCGTACCATGCCTGGGGATATCTGGGGTTCTGATTGTAATAAGCCTTTGAGGGGTCAACGCTGACGCTTTCGCCTTCTCTTTTTTCTCTTGCAACAACAACAAGTCTTGCGTCGTCAAAGTCGTAGCAGCAGGTTGAGAGGGTCAGAATCTTATCCTTTTCGTTGATGTCAACGCCTGTTGTGTAGAGCTTTCTGCTGTCAATTTCCTTGATATATTCGGCAAATTTTGCGTCGCTCGTATCAATGAAATTATAGGGGAACAGATAGCCGTTGTCGTCTGCAGGGTCGGAGTTGGTTATGAAAACGGCATAAACAAACCAGGTGTGGTCGCCGTAGATTGTGTTGCATTCGATAACGGGAGCCTGAGCAAAGCCATCAATCTCACGGTAGTTTTCAAGCATACCGAAGATGTAGTCGTCATGGCGCATGTTGTGGCCGTAAACAACGGTGTTGCGGTGAAGGTTGCGAAGATCCGTTATTCTGTAATCGAAGAAAGGCACACCGTAGCTTGTATATTTCTTGTATATATCCTTTTTAAGATAATAGGAATTGTCTTTGCCCTGAGCAATGGGCAGATTGATGTCAAGCCCGGGAATCGAAATCCAGCCCGCAAGGTCGCTGTTTGCCGCATAGAGCTGAGCATATTTGGCAAGCATTCCTTCGGGGAAGTCAACATCGGGATTCTCGTTTTGAATTGAATTGTCAACAACGGCAGCATTATCATGCTCGCTGATGTTGGCGTTCATCTGGCTGACAATGTTTTCGGAGCTTGATTTGAACCTGTAAGGCTCAATGAAATAGGTGTTGATAAGTATTCCGCAGCTTGCAATTATGGTAATAATGGAAAGGCTGAGAACGATTCTTCTGACAATCTCGCCTGCTCCGACAGGCTTCTTTTCGCCCGAATCATCGCCGCCCTTTTCAGACTTTTTGCCTTTTTTGGATTTTTTGCGGCTTCCTTTATCATCTTCGTCAAGCTCAATGCTGTCCTCATCAATCACGCCCGAGCTCATCGGCTCGGATTCATAAAGTCTCTCGGGCATCGGGGCAGGTGCAGCTTCCTGCTCATTCTGAGCGGCGGCAGCGGCTTCATAGTCGTTATCGTCGCCCGAAATGTTGATAAAGAATCCGCCCGGCTTTTGTTCCGTCATTGGTTCAGGCTCGGGAGCGGAAACGGGAGGCTCGTCGCCGAGCAGGGCGGCAAGCTCCCTTTCAAATTCCTCGTCGGTCTGAGGAACAAAGGCGTTTTCTTCGGGCTGAGGTTCGGCAACTTCAGCCGCTTCGGGAGCCTCGGTTACTTCTGAAACTTCGGGAATTTCGGGTGCTTCGGGTTCGGGAACCTCATTCTCAAGCTCAAAATCATCCCAGTTGAAATCGTCGCCGAAGCTGATTTCATCGTCATCGTTTTCGGCATCTGCCAAAGCGTCTGCGGCGCCCCTTGAGCTTTCAACAAGCTCTGCGGCAGAGGAAAGTTCATCGGCAACGGGGGCGATTCCTTTGTTAGATTCTATCTCGGAAAGAATATCGCTGAAGCCCGTTTCGCTGTTGCTCTCCTCTTTGAGGGAATTTATCATGCTGAAAATGCTGTCTTTTTCGGCGTCTGTCTCCTCAACCGGCTTTGTTGCCGACTCCGGCGCAAAAAACGCTTCATCGGGGATTTCTCCGCTGTTTTCGTTTAATGCGGGTTCGGATTCTCCGTCATCGTCAAGAGAAACAACGGGAATATCATCATCAAAATAGTCTTCGGGATTCATCCAAAGGTCATCGAGAGAGCCGTTTTCGCTGTTTTCGGGAACCTGCGGGTCTGAGAGAGCAACCTTTTTCGGCTCTGCTTCATCTGCCGAGAGAACGGAAATCGGCTTGGGAACAATGGTTTTCGGGCCGCTCTCCATGATATCGTCATAGAGGCTCTGAAGCTCATCGGCAAGATTTTTTTCGGTTTTCTCAATATCATCGTGAAAGCCCTTGAAAAGCTCGGGAGTTTTTGAGTTTTCCTCAAGAAAATCTCCGAAATCTATTTCTTTCAATGCTTCGTCGTCTGCAATTGATTGAAGCTTTTCGGGTATTGACGACGGCTTTTTGCTGTTGTTTTGATTATCAGGCATTTTTCTGTCCTCCGCTTAAAAATCAGTTGGCAGCGGGCTGCCATTTTTCGGCGTTAATGTATGGATTTGTTTTGCCGTGGCTGTTATACCAGACCTGCGGTCTGCGGTAATCGGGATTATCCTTTACAAGAGAAGCGTCGATGCTTTCACTCTCGCCCTCGTGCAAGAGTCTGCCGACTATGACAAGTCTGGTGTCAACGCTCTTGCCGTAATCGTAAATGCAGGTGGAAAGGGTGATTATCTTATCGGTCGGCTCAAGCGAAACGCCCGTTTCATAAAGCATTCTCTGCTTGACCTGGTCGATATAGCCCACCATGTTGTTTTCGCTCATGTCGGGATAAATATAATTGAAGAAATATCCGTTATCATCGGATTTCTGAGTTGTTGAGAGAAAAACGGCGCATATTTTAAATGTATATTCTTTATAAAGAGTGCTGTATTTTATAATCGGGCTGTCAATGAAGGTCTGCTTGTCCCTGAAATCATAGAGAGAGCGGAATGACTGCTTGGGGATTCCCGAAGCTCTGCCCGTTGTGTGACCGTGAATAACCATATTCTTTGAAAGCTCGTCGGTCTGACAGCGGTAATCGAGGAAAATGTTGCCGTAATTCGTTGAGCTTGTTTCAACCGTTGTCCGCCCGTAGAAATCCTTGACAAGATAATGGAAATTGTCGTCGCTCTGCAAAACGGCGGTGTCCATCTCCGTGCCGGGGATTGAAAGCCAGCCGACAAGGTCGTTGTTGATTGAATAGGGCTGTTTAAGCTCTTCGAGGATTCCTTCGGGATAGCTCTCCTGAGCCTTCATGTTGTTTGAAATCACTTTTTCAAGAGCCGCCGCAGGAGCGTCCGTCTGAGCCTCGTCACTCAGCAGATATTCAGCCGCTTTGGCTTTCAGGGGATTTTCGGGGCTTTCTTTTGTGAAGTTCATAACCGATAAAACAATGAACAGCACGGAAAGCGCCGCAAAAATCGGACAAAGTATCATTGATATTTTATTTGATTTCATTTCTGCTTTCCTTTCCGTTCAATATATATTCTCGCAAGATTCAGCGCCCGTGAGGCGTTGACATAGCGGTTATATTCTCTGTCGTTTTTGCCTGTTTCAACCTTTTCGCAGGTTTGCATATCCTCTGCGTCAAGCGCAATGAAGCAAAGCCCGACGGGCTTGTCCGTTCCGTCGCTTCCCGGGCCTGCAATTCCCGTTACGGAAATGCCGATATCCGCCCCCGAAACACGGCGCACTCCCGCCGCCATTTCCCTTGCGGTTTGCTCGCTGACTGCGCCGAAGCGGTCAAGCGTTTCTTTTTTTACTCCGAGAAGCTGTTGCTTGATCTCGTTTGAATAGCTGATAATTCCGCAGCCGAAAACCTCGCTTGCTCCGGGAATATCGGTCAGTCTTTTCGGAATATATCCCGCCGTGGAGCTTTCGGCGGTGGCGATTGTCATATTATTCTCTTTCAGCAGTTCA
>JAEDKI010000133.1 GCA_016295895.1 Clostridiaceae bacterium
AAATAAGAGAGCTTGTCGAAAAAATCGTTCCGACTTATTCGGTAAAAGAAAAAGAGTTTTCTGACTGAAACAATGCAAAAAGAATGAATTAATATGGTTGATTCTGTATGTTTATTGCTTTACGGAAAATCGTTCGGTTTGGTTGCCGTTGCGTTTGCGGCTGCGGCGGCTTTGTGGACGGCGGTTGGCTCCGTTATGATGAAAAATCATCGCAAAGCGTGGAGAGCAATTAACGCTTTGATTGCTGTTGCTCTGGCTCTTATAGTTATTAAAATCACGCTGACTTCGAGGGAAAAGGGCGATTACGGGCTGAGTCTTATCCCGTTTGACAGCTTTATCAGGTCAAAGCAAGAGCCTGAAGCTCTCCGCTCTTTCTTCTTTAATATGGTCTTGTTTTTCCCTTTGGGATTGACTTGCCCTTATGCTTTCGGCTATTCTCCGAAAAGAGCCGTTCCCGTGGCTATGGCGGTTTTGACGGTCTTTTCTGTTATTATTGAAATATGCCAACTTGCATTTGGGCTTGGCTTATGTGAAACCGATGATGTTATCGCAAACGCTCTCGGGGCGGCGCTCGGAGCTTGTATTTGGCTTTTATCAGAGCGGATTTCCTCGGCTTTAAAGCCGTGCGGCAAGCGGAGCGAACCGTAATCCGACTATATTTACAAAACAGGGGACATTATGAATTCGACTGAAGAATTATTTTTGCAGGCGCTTCGGGCGTCGCTGAAAAATGAATCCGTAAATCGGGATGCTCCTCTGAGCACGGGTGATTGGAACGGTTTATTCAGACTTGCCGAGATGCACAAGGTTATCCCGATGATTTTTGAGGCTGTTTGCGGCTGTCCTGCGGCACAGGATGCGGACAGGCAGGTCGTTGAGCTGTTTAAAATGCGAGCGATTCAATCTGTTTCGGCTCAGGCTGTGAAAACCGACGGCTTTATGCGCCTTTACCGTTATCTCAAAGAGGCGGGTCTGTCCCCGACGGTTGTTAAGGGAATTGTTTGCAGAAGCCTTTTTCCGAACCCCGATTACCGCATTTCAAGCGATGAGGATATCCTTGTTCCGCAGGAACAATTTCTTAGTTGCTGTGAAGCGATGACGAAATTCGGAATGATAAATTCAAATCCCGGGGAGGACATCAATTCCTCTTATGAAATAACCTTTGTCAGCAAGGATTCTCCGCTCCGTATAGAGCTTCACAGGCAGCTTTTTCCGCCTCAATCCGAGGCATACGGAGAGCTGAACGGATTTTTCGTTGAAGCCCTTGATAATCCGATTGAACTGTCGGTTCAGGGAATGACCGTTTCAACTCTGAACCATACGGACAATCTTTTCTATCTTATTTGCCATTCGTTCAAGCATTTTCTTCACAGCGGCTTCGGAATCCGTCAGGTTTGCGACATAACCCTCTATGCGAATGCCTACGGAGAAAGCATTGATTGGCACAGGATTCTGATAAACTGCAAAAAAATAAATGCGGAGCTGTTTGCGGCGGCGATTTTCGGAATCGGAGAAAAATATCTGACCTTTGACCGCACGGCGGCGTGCTTCCCCGACGAATGGAGAGCAATTGAGGTTGACGAAGCGCCTCTTCTTGACGATTTGCTTTCGGGAGGCGTTTACGGCGGTTCAAGCATGAGCAGAAAACACAGCAGCGGCATGACATTAAATGCCGTTGTCGATGATAAAAAGGGCAAAAAATCGGGCAAAGGGATAGTCGGAACGCTTTTTCCGCCTTTAAAAGAAATGCAGACCCGATATGAATATCTGCGTTCCGCTCCGTTTCTCCTCCCCATGGCATGGGCTGGCAGAATAATAAAATACGGCAAAGAAATCAGCCAATCCGAGAGCGAAAGCGCTTCTCAGGCGATGAAAATCGGCAAAGAGAGGGTTGAGCTTCTGAAAAAATACAGAATTATCCGATAGGCTTTTCGGGGAGTTTTATGGCATCTGAAGGTGAAAAAGAATGAAAAAGAGAACAAAAAATAATAAGAAAAGCTACAAAGCAATCAAGATAATTGTTTCGGTTTTTATGATTTATTTGTTGCTTATGGCGACGATTTTCACAATAGGAACAATTTATCTTAACAAAATAAACCGATTTGACGACATTGTTCCCGTGCCGCCCGAGGAGGAATTCTTTGATGTTGACGAGGATGCGACGGGCGAGGAGGTTGATCCCGAAGAGATAATCTGGGATCCCGGAATGGATGTTCAGGACGAAGATTTGCTGAATATTCTCCTTGTCGGTCAGGACAGGCGTGAGGGCGAGGGCAGGCAGCGTTCGGACTCGATGATTCTTTGCAGCTTCAATGCCGAAACAAACGAGCTTGCCATGGTTTCATTCCTCAGAGACCTCTATGTTCAGATCCCCGGCTATTCGGATAACCGACTGAACGCCGCCTATGTTTTCGGCGGTTTCCCGCTCCTGAAAGAAACGCTCTATCTGAATTTCGGCGTTACGGTTGACGGCTGTGTTGAGGTCGATTTCAGCGGCTTTAAGGGCGTTATTGATACCGTCGGCGGTGTTGATATCAATCTTACCGAGGCGGAGGCGAAGTGTGTCGGCGGCGGAGCAACGGAGGGCATGAATCACCTTGACGGCGAGCACGCTCTGAACTACGCAAGAATCAGATACATAGACAGCGACTTCGGCAGAACCGCCCGCCAGAGGAATGTTATCAATGCGATTATTAATAAAGTCAGAAACCGCAGCGTGTCGGAGATTCTTTCGCTTGTTGACGTCGTTCTGCCGATGATAACGACGGATATGAGCAATGCCGAGATAACAAAATACGCCCTGCAGTATGCGCCTGCGCTCAAAGGGCTTCAGGTCAGCACCCACCATGTTCCCGGAGACGGAAGATTCAGATATGCAAAAGTCAGAGGAATGTCGGTTCTTATTCCCGACCTTGCAGGAATCAGAAAGGATCTCAGAGAGGAATATTTGCCGCTTTAAGAAAAAACTTGACAAATCCGCTTTGCGGTGATATAATGACTCAACAATCTGATTAAAGGCTGTGACGAAGACGGTCGAAACCGGATTATTTCAGAGAGCCGATGTTTGCTGTGAATCGGTATAATTCCTTTTCAATGACCTCTCCCTTCCGAGCCGGGGCCCCCAAAGCTTTCGGGCGTTATGCCCGTGGTGAGTAGAAGCTTCCCGTGAATACTGCGTAAAGGTATAGGGGTTGTCTGACCCCGAAGAGTGGGCGGTTTTAAGCCGCAATTTGAGTGGTACCGCGAGTGTTTGATTAACACCCGTCTCAAAGCAAAAGCTTTGGGGCGGTTTTTTTATTGCTCGGGTTCATCGGTTTAATAAAGGATTGAAATAACGAAACGAAATATATAAGGAGTGAATTTTCAGAATGGATGCAAGTAAGTACAGCGTGGGATATTTCCCCGCACCCGGAGTTCACAACAAATGGGTGATGAAGGATCACATCGAAAAGCCGCCCGTATGGTGCAGCGTTGATATGCGTGACGGCAACCAGAGCCTCGTTATCCCCATGAGCCTTGAAGAAAAGCTTGAATATTATCAGGTTCTGCTTGATGTCGGATTTAAAGAGATTGAAGTCGGCTTCCCCGCCGCAAGCGAAACGGAATATGAATTCCTCAGAACGCTGATTGATAACAACATGATTCCCGAGGATGTCACCGTTCAGGTGCTCACTCAGTGCAGGGAACATATTATCCGCAAGACCTTTGACGCCTGCAAGGGTGCGCCGAGCGCAATTATTCATTTTTATAATTCCGTCAGCGTTGCTCAGCGTGAGCAGGTTTTCCGCAAATCAAAGGAAGAAATCAAGAAGATTGCCGTTGACGGCGCAAAGCTCGTCAAGAAGCTTGCCTCGGAATATGAGGGCAACTTCCGCTTTGAGTATTCTCCCGAAAGCTTCACGGGCACCGAACCCGAATATGCTCTTGAGGTCTGCAATGCGGTTCTTGACGTGCTTGAACCCTCTGAGGATAACAATGTCATCATCAACCTGCCCGTAACGGTTGAGATGAGTCTGCCGCATGTTTATGCAAGCCAGGTTGAATACATGAGCGAAAACCTCAAATACCGTGAGCATGTCACCCTTTCGCTTCATCCCCATAACGACAGGGGAACGGGCGTTGCGGATACCGAGCTTGCCCTGCTTGCAGGCGCAGACCGTGTTGAGGGAACGCTTTTCGGCAACGGCGAGCGCACGGGAAATGTTGATATCATCACTCTTGCGATGAATATGTATTCTCACGGCGTTGACCCGAAGCTGGACTTCACAAATATGCCGACTCTTGTTGAGAAATACGAAAAATGCACAAGAATGCATGTCTATGAGCGTGCGCCTTATGCGGGAGCACTTGTTTTCGCCGCATTCTCGGGCAGCCATCAGGACGCAATCGCAAAGGGCATGAAATACAGAGAAGAAAAGAATCTTCACCGCTGGAATGTTCCCTATATCCCCATCGATCCTCACGATATCAGCCGCACATACGATGCGGATATCATCAGGGTCAATTCTCAGAGCGGCAAGGGCGGAATCGGCTATCTGCTTGAGCAGGCTTACGGCTATATTCTTCCTCCCGGAATGAGAGAGCATCTCAGCTATCTCTGCAAGGATATTTCCGACAGAGAGCATAAAGAGCTTAAAGCTCCCGAGGTTCTTAACATATTCAAAGAGCATTATTTCATCGGCGAGAGCGCTATCACCGTTTCCGATATGCATTTCTTCCGCAATGCGGACACGGTTGAAACCGAGATAACCTTTAAGAACAACGGCGAGGAAACAACTCTCCGTGCTTCGGGCAACGGTTCGCTCGACGCAGTCAGCAACGCCCTTAAAAAGTATACGGGCAAGACCTACAAGCTTCAGGTTTATACCGAGCACAGCATGCAGGAGAAAGGCTCGGGCAGCGTTGCGGCGGCATATATCGGAATTGAAAATCAGAGCGGCGAAATGAGCTGGGGCGCAGGCACGGACACGGATATTATCCATGCAAGCGTTGACGCTCTCATCAGCGCATTCAATAACATGAAATAAGGGGGATTTAACAATGGGAATGACAATGACTCAGAAAATCCTTGCCGCCCATGCGGGGCTTGAAAGCGTATCCGCAGGGCAGCTTATCAATGCAAAGCTTGACATTGTGCTCGGCAACGATATCACAACTCCCGTTGCGGTCAACGAGTTCAGAAAAGCGGGCTTTGACAAGGTTTTTGATAAAGACAGAGTTGCGATAGTTCTTGACCACTTTGTTCCGAATAAGGATATCAAGGCGGCGGAGCAGTCCAAGACCTGCCGTGAATTTGCCTGCGCTCATTGCGTCAGCCATTTCTACGATGTCGGCAAAATGGGCATCGAGCATGCTTTGCTCCCCGAGCAGGGCGTTGTTACCGCAGGCGACTGCATAATCGGCGCAGACAGCCACACCTGCACCTACGGCGCACTCGGCGCATT
>JAEDKI010000134.1 GCA_016295895.1 Clostridiaceae bacterium
TTTTGAGAAGCCGACCCTGAATGATACTTTTTATTGATTCAGAAAAGGAATCCTGCCGTTACGCCTGCCGCAACCAATACGAAAGTTATGCAGTATTTTTCAAGATATGCGCCCGCATAGGTGATAACAGTCGGGATAAACGCAAAGATTCTGCCGATAATGTTTCCCTTTTTCTGCCGATAAAGCAAATCATAGAGATTCATTGCATCCTCAACAAGCGGGAATGCACTGCACAGAAGCGATGCGCCGACATATACCATCAGAGCGTAGAGGATGAAAAGCGGAACGGAATCCCAAACGGTGATGCCCATATATCTGAGATTCATGAAGCCTGCAAGGAGAATGAAAAGCCCGGAGTTGAAATTCATAAAGCCGGGACCCGTTGCGATAAGATATGCGGCAAAGCCTTTCTTGGGCAGAGCGTGCTCAACATGGCCGCACGCTTCGTCGATTCTGAGATAGCCGGGGATTTCAACAGGCAAGCCGAGAAGCTTGCAGGTGAACTGCTCCCAGAAGCCTCTGATGTATGCCCCGGGGAAAGATAAAATTTTTGAAGCGATATATAAGCCCGTCATGCCAGATCATACGCTCCTTCCGAAAGAATTTCTTCAACGGTCTTTTCTCCGTTGACAATTGCGTTAACCTCGTCGGAAAGCTCCTCAGCGGTAAACGACTCGAGGATTTCATCCACATAGCCTGCGTTTTCGCTCGCAAGCTGACCCTTGGTCTTGTTGAGATGGGCGCAGAGATAGAGGGTGTTAATAAGTGCGGGGTCGTTATATGCCGTTGAGTCGCCGTAATAATAATAGAGCATATAGGCGTTCTGGTCTGCGGCGTATGCCTGTTCGTAGGCATTGTCATAATCGCCCTTGAGCAGATAAATCAGCGCAAGCTGACGGTGAAGCTCGGGCACAGAATCGAACTTTTCTATTCCTTCAAGGCAGACGCTCTCGGCCTTTTCAAGCTCGCCCTTAATGCGGAAATAAAGTGTTTCAAGAGTGAATGCCGTGTCATAATCCTCGTTATAATTCATGAACTCGTTGAGCAGGCTGTCCGCCTTAGCGGAATCGTTCTGAGCGAAAGCGATTGCCATTCTCATCTCATAGGCGCTGAGAAGCGTCTTGTTGTTCTCTATTACGCCGTCAAGGATTTCTGCGGCTTCATCAAGCCTGCCCGCATTAAAGAGGGCAGAGGAATAGTCGGCGCTGTAAAGCCATGAATAATCCTTTTTCTCGGCTTCATCGTCTTTTTTGACCGCCTCAAGAAGCTCAATCTGAGTTTCAAGATCCTCATTCAGATAAGCGGCGGCATTGAATTTATAATAATCAATGTAAATATCCTTGATATTTTCCTGACCCTTTACGGCTTCAAATGCCTTAAAGGTCTCTTCGGCATTTGCTTTGCCGTCAAGCATATTGTTTATGGGCTCGGAAAGCGCCTCATAGGACGCCTGAAATTCGTTGATAAAATCGGCATATTTCTTGAGAGGACGGATTTTTTCCATCTCTTCAAGGCTGAAATATGACTGTGCAACCGAATATGCTTCAAGGGGAGAAGTGCATTCGGCGGCGCATTCAATGATTTTTGCTTTGACTCCCGTGCCTGCCTGAACGAACGGAGTCGGGCTGCCGAATGACGAGGTTATTTCGTCAACTACGGAGCTGACCTGGCTGTATTCGTTGAAGGCGGTATACCAGCATTTCTGCCTTGCGTAATAATCGCCCTTTGCCGACTGAAGCGCCGGCGCACAGTTGAGAGCGGCTGAAACAAACGCAAAGGCGCCTGCAATAATAACGGCAATTCCTGCAATCCAGCCGATAAAGGGAATTTTTCTTTTAAGCATGGCGGCTTCGCATTCGGGGCAGTAATCGCTGTCCTCGGCTTTTCTGCTTTCTCCGCAAATCGTGCAAAGCTCGCTTTCGTCGGTTTCTTCGGGTTCGGGGGATTCTTCGGCTTCCTCCGCTTCTGCGCCGTCGGTTTCGGGAACGGGTTCTGCCTGTGTTTCGGGGCTTTCTGCGGATTCTTCCGTGCTTTCGCCGACTGTGATTTCCTGCTGCTCTGCGGCAGCCTCATCCTCTTCGGGAATGCCGTTAATAGGTTCTTTATCCAAAGCTCCACGCCTCCTTATTGATTCGGTTATAACTCATTTTATCACTAATTATCCAACAGTTCAAACATTTTTTGAATAATTCACACACTTTTTATATTTTATCAGCCTTGCAAAGTGCTCTTACGGGTGGGGAAGCCCCTTTCTGTATGCCGCCATAATATCCTTGAACACTTCTGCGTTTGACGGCGGAGTCCAGGTTATTGCGTTTGCGCCTGCGTTTATTGTTGCTGTTATGCTTTCGCCCGTCTGACCTCCGGTTGCGATAACCGGAAAATCGGGGTGCTTCTCCTTGATTTTCGCAACGATTTCGGGAGTTTTTGCCGCCGCAGAAACATTAAAAATATCTGCTCCGCAGGCGATTCGGGATTCAATGTCGTCATGCTCCGAAACAACCGTCACAACAACGGGAATATCAATCGATTTTTTCAGCTCCGTGATGATTTCATTTTTTGTCGGAGCATTTACGACAACGCCCAATGCGCCCTGATATTCGGCGTGAAGCGCAAGATTCACGACCCTCGGCCCCTGCGTTAAGCCGCCTCCGACTCCGACAAAAACGGGCACATCAGCCGCAGTCATAACCGCCTGAGTTATTATGGGCTGGGGAGTGAACGGATAAACGGCGATAACCGCATCGGCGTTGGTGTTGCGGATAATTCCCGCATCTGTTGAAAAAAGCAGGGATTTGATTCTCCTGCCGAGAATTTTTATGCCCGTGCAGGCATAAATTTCTTGGGGAACGGTCAGCATGAAGTCTCGGAGATAGCCTTTGACCTCGGGCATGTTCTGTTCTTTCATTTTCATTTTCCTTTCCCGCCGCTTAAATAATAATAGATTAAAAAACTATATACATTATCCACGGCTTGTGCTATAATAAATGCACAATTATATTTTTATTATAGCGTAAAATAAGCACATTTTTATGAGAATTAAGAATTAAAAGTCTGACAAAGGCTTTAATTACCATATTTTACAAACAATTAATAATTTGAACCGGAGGTATAAGCATGAAAGAAATCAACATCAGAGAGCTTGAAAAAAGCCCCGTAGAGCTTATTGCGGACGGCTGGGGTCTTGTTACGGCGGGAAACGCCGAAAAATTCAACACCATGACCGTCAGCTGGGGTGCGGTGGGCGAGATTTGGGGCAAGGATGCGGCGTTTATTTTCATCCGCCCGCAGAGATACACCTTTGAATTTATCGAAAAAGAAGATATTTTCACAATTTCATTCTACGGCTCTGAGCTTAAAGACGCTCTCAGGCTTTGCGGCTCAAAGAGCGGCAGGGATATTGACAAGGCGGAGGCATGCGGTCTGACGCCCGTTTTCGTTGACGGCGGAGTGACCTTTGAGCAGGCGGAATATACAATAGTATGCCGCAAGATGGCGGGTCAGTTCCTTGACCCCTCGGGCTTCATCGACCCGTCAATCGAAAGCAATTATTCCAAAAAGGATTATCATAAAATGTATATCGGCGAGATTCTTAAAGTCTATAAGAAATAACGGAAAAGAATTAACTGAATCAAAAAGCACGGCGCACCTGCTCCGAGAGAGGGTACGCCGTGCTTTCTTGCTTCTTTTGGTTTTTCACCCAATGTCATTGATATAATCGGTTTGATAAATTCAATATAATCCGAAATGCCTCCAAACGCAATAAACCGGCTATGACAAAGCCGTTACTCTGCGTGACAATGGGGAAATCATTAATAATAAACGGTAAAATCGATGAATTTGTTTTTGTTAGCTGCCGGATTAGATTTCAGTTTAAGAATATGTGCATCAATAAACCAATCAAAAGGCAAATTGCCGCCGTAACAACAGCACTGATGATAGCCTTTAAAACAATTTGGTATGGACGCTTTCCTGCTTCAACCATCTTGTGAATTTCATCTAATTTTTTGCCTTCACAAAATGCAACGATTTCCTTATAGGTTTGAATATCGTTTTTCTTCTTTAGTATCTCAACCTTTAAAGCCCAAAACATTGTAATTGCAAACAACACCCCGAAAGGTATAAACGCATATTGTTCCAACCAAATGAATAGCGGTGCCGCCGAGATAATCAAAATCAAAAAATGAATACTGAAAATCTTTCCGTAATGATTAAACCTTTTAACTTCCTGTTCGCTGATAATTTCTTTCATTGTCTCTATATCTCCTTTAATCAGTTGATCAAGAGACACATTGAACAATGAACTGAGCAGCAGCAGGCTGTGGATATCGGGATAGCTTTTTCCGTTTTCCCAATTTGAAATCGTCTGTCTTGTCACATATACCTTTTCAGCCAACTCCTCTTGGGAAAGATTAAGCTCCGTTCGGTATTTTTTTATCTGTGCGCTCAGCTCCATATCTTTTTCCTCCTTTAGAATCAATTTGCTCTCTTGACCTGAACACATCATAACCGTTTTCTGCAATTCCGTCTATCAAAACTGTTTTACTTTTGCCGAAAAAGCGGTGTCAAATGTATTTTACATCGTTGAAAGCCTATTGAAAACGCAATATATCAACGAAATTTCATCGTAGGGAACGCCGAGGACGGCGTTTCCTACCGATGATTGCATATATATTGTTGCGCTGATTTATCCGTTAACTTATAAATAAATCGGGATTTTCCGACAGATTTCACAAATAAAGACAGCGAAAAGATAAACTTCAGCGCTGTCTTGTTAAAAAAACTATAGAATATTAATTATACTATTATATATCCCATCGGGAAAGGCTCAACCTCGGGGGAGTCGGTCATTGTTTTCAAAACCAGATAGAATTCAAATTTTTTCGGTTCCATGCCGTTGCGAGTCTCCCAGTCTCTGAGATATATTCTGCTTTTGAGCAGAGTTATGAGGTCGCCCTGCTCATCGGGAAAGGACTGTGTGTGAACATAGTCAAAATCAGGCAGACGGTATCTTTCGGCATAATCCTCAAGGGTTTCACCGTTTTGCAGAAAACATATTCTGTCATTTTCAAGCAGCCATTCGCACAGCCTGAGCTTGAATTCGGCTTCGCTGAGAATATCGGAAATCAATTTTCAATACCCAGCTTTTTGCAGCAGTTATCAACGATTTTCTGCATTTCGGGCAGTTTTCTCTCAATATCTGCGACAAGAGCGAACTGAGTGCGGCTTCTGACAAGATTATGCTCGGGATATTCCGTTTTGAAATAAACATCGCCGTTGATGAAGTCGCCGAGGAATCTCATTCCGCATTCAAGCGTCATAAGCTTTGAGGAATAGGCAAGCTGATTTATTTCATCCTTTGTCAGGCTTTCGCCGGCGGAGGAGAGATAGCCGAGAGTGTATGCCTCGAAAAGCTCAAGGCTGAGAGAAAC
>JAEDKI010000135.1 GCA_016295895.1 Clostridiaceae bacterium
GATTCAAGATATCCCCGTGACGGCAGATTCATCGAGGAAATCGGAACCTACAACCCCACAGTTGCTCCCTCAGAGATCAAGGTTGACGCTGAGAAGGCAAAGCAGTGGATTGCAAACGGCGCTCAGCCCACAGACACCGTTAAGGCACTTCTCAAAAAAGAGGGCGTTCTTTAATCTCCCGCTTTTAAGAGAACCACAATAAAGGAGTAACCCCCATTATGAAAGATTTACTTGTCAGCATTGCTCAGGGTCTTGTTAATGACCCCTCGCAGGTAAGCGTTACCGTTGACGAGCCCACGGACGACGGCGTTGTTGTCTGCCATCTTCATGTTGGTGAGGAGGACATGGGCAGAGTTATCGGCAAGCAGGGCAGAATTGCGAAAGCAATCCGCACGGTTATGCGTGCTGCTGCGACCCGTCAGAACACAAGGGTTGTTGTAGAAATTGATTAAGGAATTTCTTGAAATCGGTGAAATAGTCGGCACTCACGGAATAAGAGGCGAGGTTCGCCTTAATCCGTGGTGCGACACGCCCGATTTTGTTTCAAAATTCAAAACTCTGTATTATGACAGCAAGGGATGCTGTGCGGCTGAGATTAAATCAGCAAGGCCGCACGGCAATATTGTTTTGCTCTCAATCAAGGGTGTTGACACCGTTGAGCAGGCACAGAAGCTCAGAGGAAAAATCCTTTGGATGAAGCGAAGCGACGCAAAGCTTCCCGAGGGCAGCTTTTTCATTGCGGAGCTTATCGGCTGTGAGGTGCTTGACGCAGATTCGCCCGAAAAAGCCTACGGAACGCTCACGGATGTCAGCGAAACGGGTGCAAACGATGTCTGGCACATAACCGACAAATCGGGCAGAGAATATCTCATTCCCTCAATACCCGATGTCGTTATTGACACCGATGTTGCCGAAAACCGTATTCTGATAAGACCCCTGAAAGGTATTTTTGACGATGAGGATTGATATTTTAACGCTTTTCCCCGAGATGTGCGAGAGCGTTCTGAGCGAAAGCATTATCGGCAGGGCAAGAGCAAACGGTTGCGTTGAGATAAATTGCCGAAACATCCGGGATTATACGCTTGACAAGCATAACAGGGTTGACGATTCGCCCTACGGCGGCGGCACGGGAATGATAATGCAGACTCAGCCGATTTTTGACTGTTTCAATTCCCTGTGCGAAGAAATCGGCAAACGCCCGCATCTTATCTACCTATCCCCACAGGGGAAAACGCTCACCCAGGAGCGGGTTAAGGAGCTTTCAAAGCTCGATAATCTCGTTTTGCTCTGCGGCCACTATGAGGGCGTTGACCAGCGGGTGATTGATGAAATTGTTGACGAAGAAATTTCAATCGGCGATTATGTGCTGACCGGCGGAGAGCTTCCCGCACTCATTCTTGCAGACAGCATTTCAAGAATGCTGCCCGGAGTGCTTGCGAACGAGGACGCTTTCACGCTTGAAAGCCATTATTCGGGTCTGCTTGAATATCCGCAGTATACACGCCCCTATGAATGGCACGGAGAAAAGGTTCCCGATGTGCTTATATCGGGTCACCACGCCAACATTCAGAAATGGCAGCGTGAACAGAGCCTCAAAAGAACGCTTGAACGCCGCCCCGATTTGCTCGAAAAAGCCGATTTGACAAAAAAAGATATTGAATATCTGAATAAGCTTAAAACCGCCGAAGTCGAATGACCTCGGCGGTTTTTGATGTTAATTTGTGATTTTTCAGGCGGCTTCGGATATCTTTTCCGGCTGTCCGCCGTCTTTTTTCTTGCCGATAAACTGGAGTGCAAAAACAACAGCGATAAGAACAAGTCCTGCAATGTCGGTCTTATATCCGGGAATAACCATGAGCAGACCGCCCGCAAGCGCCACAATTCTCTGCCACCAGGGCATATGGCGGTTCATGTAACCCTCCATGCCTGCTGAGATAACATAGATACCGAGAAGTGCGGTTATGATGAGCAGGACGATTTCATACCAAGGTTTATCAGAGCCGATAATCAGCATTTCGGGGCTGTAGGCAAATATATAAGGAACAATAAATGCCGTAATTGCCAATCGGGTTGCGGTAACTCCCGTTTTGAGCGGATTCGACTTTGCGATAGCCGAGCCTGCATAAGCCGCAAGGGCAACGGGCGGAGTGATATCGGCAACGATGCCGAAATAGAAAACAAACATATGAGCCGCAAAAAGCGGAATTCCCATATTTATCAGAATCGGTGCAGTTATGGTTGCCATGATAACATAGTTCGCCGTTGTGGGAACGCCCATGCCGAGCACGATGCAGCAAAGCATTGTCAGAACAAGTGCAAGGAATGTGCTGTTTTCCGCAATGGGAACAAGAGTGTTGATAAGGAGCTGACCGAGGGCGGTCATGGTAACAACGCCCGAAATCAGACCTGCCATACCGCAGGCAACGGCAACGCCGACGGTGTTTTTAGCTCCGTTTTCAAGAGAGCCGATAACCGTTTGAGGATCAAGCGGCGCATGACCCTTTGAAACAAATGAAAGCAGGGCGCAGACAATCATGCCGGCAAAAACCGCAATCTGCATATTTGATCTGCCCGTAGGCAACCATATTCCGAGGGTGACGGCAACGGGGATAACCGGGATAAGCAGTCTCCAAGCCGTTGACTTCGTGATATGATGCGGAACAAGGCTGACAACAAGCGAGCTGAGAATCGCAAAGCACGCCGAAACGCCTGCGCTGAAGAAATTCATGCAGATAACAAGAACAACGATAGGCAGAAGCAGATAGCCGTTTCTGAGTATCAGCTTAAAAAAGCTCGGGATCGAGTCTTTCGGGAGACCTTTAAGACCAAGCTTCTTTGCCTCAAAATGAATCATAAGGAAAATGCTTGTGAAATAGAGAGCGGCAGGAAGAATTGCCGCAACTGCAATTGATGCGTAGGGAATTTCGGTCATTTCAGACATCAGAAACGCTGCAGCACCCATAATCGGCGGCATTATCTGCCCGCCCGTTGATGCGGCGGCTTCAACCGCTGCGGCGAACTCGGGCTTGTAACCCGTTTTTTTCATCATGGGAATTGTAATCGAGCCGCTTCCGACGGTGTTTGCAACCGAGGAACCCGAATACATTCCCTCAAGTGCGCTCGAAATAACCGCAACCTTTGCGGGGCCGCCTATTGATGCGCCCGCAACGGAGTTTGCAAGGTCAACAAAGAATGTGCCGATGCCCGTTCTCTCAAGAAGCGCACCGAGAATAATAAACAAGACGATAAATGTCGTGCAGACATAAACGGGGGTTGAGAAAAGTCCGTTTGAAACATCATAAAACAAACCGTACATAAGATTTCTCAAAGCCGTGTTGGGATTATCGGTGTAAGCCTTAACCGCCGCATAAACCACGAATGCGCCGGCAACAAAAATAATCGGCAGACCGACCGCACGGCGGACAAGCTCAACAAGCAACAGAATTGCAACAAGAGCAACAATTATCTGAAGCGTTCCGATTCGCTTGCTCATTTTGATGATATCTTCCTGAAAAATTGTGTAATAAAGGAAGCTTCCTGCGCTGACAACGGCAAGAATAATATCATAAAACGGAACATGGTTTATTCTCTTGGTTTGTTTCTTATAAGCGGGGAATATTAAATATCCGATAAAAGCAATAAAAGCCAAAAAGGTTGTGAGCTTCGTGTATTTCGTAGCCGTCGGGAAAACAAGCGCCATTGCAATCATATAGACGCTGAAGCCCGCCATCAGAGCGGTTATTATTTTTTTGCGCCAGCCCGTAAACACTCTGACATTGCTCTCTCGGTCAAATTCCTGCATTATTGATTCGGAATCAACCACTTCAGGTTCCGCAACGCCCGTCTTTACCTCATCCATTGCATTTACCCCTTTCCATTTTATTTCTAAAGAGAACATGCCGCAATCAGATAATTGCGGCATGTTGATTGTCAGGTCACTTTATCAAGTATCAGATAACGCCGATTTCCTTATAGTATTTCTCTGCGCCGGGATGAAGCGGAACATTGCCGATTGCCGAAACTGCAATGTCGGTTTTCATTTCCTTGCCCTTTGCGTGAGCAACAGCGATATCAGGCTGTTTCTCCCAAAGAGTTTTGGTGATCTGATAAGCCTGCTCCTCGCTCATATCGTTGGTAACAACGAAGGTTGCCATGATTGCAACGGTCTTGACAGGCTCGGTGATGAAAGGATAATCTGCGCTTGTCATCTCATATTCGGCATAGAACGGATAATCGGTCTTGAGCTTTGAAATAACCTCGTCGCCAAGGTCAACAACAACGATATCAGCCGCTGTTGCAAGCTCCGTGATAGCCGGAGTGGGAGTGCCCGCAGTGATGAAAGCGGCGTCAATTGAGCCGTCTTTAAGCTGAGTTGCGGAATCGCCGAACGAAGCGGCAGTCTTGTTGATATCCTTATCGATATCGATTCCCGCTGCTGCAAGAATCTGAGTTGCGTTATAGTAAACGCCCGAACCTGCATCGCCGACGGCAACATTCTTGCCTTTAAGGTCGGCAACCGATTTGATGCCCGAAGCCTTGGTGGCAACAAGCTGGCAAACCTCGGGATAAACACAGCCGACAGCCGAGAAAGAGGTTATCTTTTCGTTGAATCCGTTAGTGCCTTCATAGGCATAGTTCATAACATCGTTCTGAACGATTGCCATCTGATAGTCGCCGTCTTCAATGCCTTCAATGTTTGCCTGTGAGCCGCCTGTTGAGAGAACCTCAAAGCTGTAGTCAGCAGTATTCAGAAGCTGAGCAACGGCGGTGGTGAAGCTGTAGTATGTTCCTGTGTTGCCGCCCGTGCCAACTTTAATCTTTGCAATATTCTGAGCGGCGGGTGCGTCATTACCTGAGACATTGCCCGTTGTTTCGCCGTTCTGAGAACCGCAAGCGGTGCAGAAAAGCATTGCGAATGCAAGCAAAAGGGAAATTACGATTGCTGTTTTCTTTTTCATATTTACCTCCTGTTATTATCTCTGCGGTTTATGGTTACCGCAGTAAAACATTACCAATCCATTATATACTAAAATTCGGAAATTTGCAAGAAATACTTTTCAATCCTGCAAAATCGATTAATACCAAAGGAATCCGAGCAGGAAAATTCTGATAATTATCTGCCACCACGCATAGGAAACGCTGACATTGAACGAGGTTGTGAAGCCTTTGTAGGTAACGGTAATTACCTGCGTTCCCGTCTTTGTAAGCTTGGTCGGGCTGACCGTAAAGCCGCTTGAAACAACTTCGGAAGAACCGTCATTATAACGAACTCCGATTGTAAGACCCGAGGTGCTGAGAGTTTCTTTATAGAAATAGCTTGTTTTGCTCGGCGTGCTGTTAACGCTTATTGAAACAATTTCTCTCTGAACGGGAGGATTTACGCCTCTGAGAACAAACGGAATTGAATTGCTGACGGCATATTTATGCG
>JAEDKI010000008.1 GCA_016295895.1 Clostridiaceae bacterium
GGCTCATTGCAGATATAATATATTTATCTGATTTTGCCTTTTAATCCGCCGTTTCAATTATCGGACATTTGCGGCTGCGAGCTGATGCTGATCATTGTACATCGGGTATCGCCGCCTTTCCGTTATTCAATTATTCTCTTTGACCTGTGATTTTTGATCTATGGTCAAGAGGCGGAGCTTTCGGGGATTGGCTTTAATCGGTTTTCTGAATTACTCAGCGGCTTTCTCGTTACCACCGTTATTTAAAAACCTTTTTTATTTTCCCTCAGTTCCTTTCCTCGTCTATAATATACCATACGGTTTGGCGTTTGTCAATAGTTTTTTCTGAAAATGTTGATAATTTTTATTTAATTTGTACTTATATCGATTTCCTATTGACTAAAAGCGAACTTGGCGTTAAAATATATACAGTTGATATAATGAAAGGAATTAAGCCAAATGGATAACCAGGAATATACTCCCGATATCGTCAGCATTGTTGACGAAGAAGGCAAAGAGCATATTTTCGAGGAGCTTGACAGAATCGAAACCGACACCGGCAAATATGTTGCCCTGCTTCCACTGCCCGAATCCCCCGATAAAATCACGGAGGGAGACGATGAGCTGATAATTCTCAGAGTTGAGGAAGAGAACGGAGAAGCTTACCTCTGCCCGATTGAAGATGACGACGAATTCAACGAAGTCGGCGCCGCTTTTGAAGAAAGACTTTCCGAAATGTTTGAATTTGAAGACGAAGCGGAATAAAACGCCCGCCTTCATTTAATAATATTCTTGTTATATTGTTCAACACCCTGCCTTGTGCGATTAACTTGCAGCCTATATGTAACCCAACACACATTTCAAGGGAGCCTTGCTCCGGTGGCGGATTGCAGACCTCCCGCCTTTTCGGCGGACGAAGGGAGCGTGAAAGCATCGGGCGGCACCCACCTGCTTAAAGAGCAGGTTACAATCGGCTGCATACGGCTTGGCGGGGCTTATTTTTATTTTCCCGGAGGAAACTGAAGGTGCAAAAACTTTTTAACGCCGATTTGCTTGATATTTTGCCGACAGAGCGTGGCTTTGTTTATGCTTGCAGAGAAACGCTGCCTGAGGGCGAAGAAGCAATTGCTTTTTATAATTATAATCAGGAAATTGATATTTTTGAAAAAATCCCTGTTCTTTCATACATAAATTCAAAATTCGGTGAGAACGGAGCTGACCTTGCAAGGGCTCTCGGGGATTTTGTTACTTGCAGCATCGCAAATCTCACCAACAGCACAAAAGCAGTTTCATATGAAAACGGTGATTTTAAACTGCTTGGCAAGGCGGGAGAAATTATTTCCGAAACCAAGGTGGAATATCTCGGCAACCCTGCAAGCTCGCTTGCGGTTAACGGCGCAGACCTTTGGATGGTTGTTCCCGATTCAAACGCAATAATCAATTATTCGGTTAAGCACAACCGAATTGAATTCCGCATCGGAAGTGCAAAAGAAAAGGCTTTCTGCCACCCCGTCAACATTTCCGTCTATGAAAACAAGCTGTTTATCTGCAACGCTCATTCATATAAGATAAGAACAATCGGGCTTGAGAATTATGACATTTCCGATTACTGCATATTCAACGAACCCGTTCTGAAATATTTCAGAGTCAAGGATATCGAATATGTTGTTATGCAATCGGGCGTTTTCAGCCTGTAAAATTTAATAATAATAATTCGGCTTCGGGTTTGCAATGCAGGCTCGGAGCTTTATCTTTTTTTATCCGTTCCGTAAGGAAAATGTAACTTTTCTTTAATTCCTTTGAAACCGCCCGGAATTACAATTAACTACATTCCGATAAGGCGGTGTTAAAAATGAAAAAATCCAAAAAAATAATAATATTTCTTCTGCTTGCGTTTATGATTTGTCAGGCGGCGCTTTTGCTGAATCCCGGCATCCGATTTACGGTCAAGAACCAATCGGTCATGCTGTTTAACAAGATAACCAAAAGTTCAGAAATGAAAGAAGTCAGCACGGTAAAACCCGATTTCACAGAGGTTTTGCTGAAAGACCTGCTCCGTTCGGAAAAATGCGAATACAATCAGTCGCTGATGCTTATTAACAGCCATCATCCCCTGCCTGATGGCTTTGAAGCGGAAATAACGCAGTTTGAGGATACCGACGCAATGATGAACGAGTGCGCCGTTGACAGCTTCTCGGCTATCAGAAAGAGGGTCACCGAAAAATTCGGAACAAAGCTGTTGATAATGAGCGCTTACAGAAGCAACGATGAACAGGCTGAAATATATAAACAAGACAGCGAGGGTGTTGCCGCTAAGGCGGGCGAGAGCGAGCACGAAACAGGGCTTGGAATTGATGTCTATGTTAAATATTACGCAGGAAATGGCTTTTTAAAATCCGAGGCGGGTCAGTATGTCAACAAATACTGCGGCGATTTCGGCTTTATTATCAGATATCCTCTTTTGAAAGAGAAAGAGACGGGTTTCTCATATGAACCTTGGCATATCCGCTATGTCGGTCTTCCTCATTCACGGATCATCGCCGAAAAATCAGTCTCTCTTGAAGAATACATTGAAAGTCTTGAGCTTGACTGCGCTTATTCCTACGGAGACTATATTATCACAAGACAGGACGGTGAAAAAGTCATTGCGCCGTCGGAATATGAGTCCGTCACGGTTTCACCCGATAATCTCGGCAATCTTATTTTTACATTTAAGATAAAATAGAAAAGTCTGCCGAATTTTGAGCGTTTTGTATTGATTTTTGATGATTTTTGTGATACTTTTATTATAATATTTCAGTTATCGGAGGAAAAATCAATGAAAACAGCTCTCGAATACAGCAGTAAGTTTGATATCAAGAAGCTCTCCCGCTTCTCGATGAAAATCATAACGAGAATCTGCAACGAAATCGGCCCCAGACGCCCCGGCTCACCCGAGGAATTAAAAGCTCAGCAGCTCATGGCAAATGAGCTGAAAAAATCCTGCGACAGCGTTGAAATCGAAGAATTCAAGGTTCACCGCCAGGCATTCATGGGCTTCATTCCGTTCACGGTTGCCTGCGCAATCGCAAGCGTCTTTACATATGCGTTCGCAAATCCCGTTATTTCTCTTATCCTTGTTGTTCTCGGCTTTATCCCTCTTATTCTTGAATTTCTCATGTATAAGCAGTTCATTGATCCCCTCTTTATTGCTCATCCGAGCCACAATGTTATTGCCAAAAGGGCTCCCAAGGGCGAGACGAAAAAAAGAATAATCATTGTCGGCCATTCCGACAGCCAATATGAATGGACTCTTAACTATCTTCTCGGCGGAGTCGGCATGAAATGCGTGCTTATTCCCGCTGTTGTCGGACTTGTGGCTGACCTTATTGTTGCCGTTCTCGGCATTATCTTTGCAGGAACAAAAGGTGCTCTCGGTGCAGGCGAGCCTCATTGGCTCATGGTTCTCGGCTTTGTTGTCGGCTGCGTCTTCATTCCGTTCCAGCTTGCGTTCCTGTTTTTCCAGAGCCATTACAAGAGCGTTCCCGGCGCTTCGGATAACCTTTCCGGCTGTCTTGTTGGCATGAGCGTTGCAAAGGCAATGGAGGAAACCGACACGAGATTTGAAAACACAGAGCTTGTAGTTATCTGCTCCGGTTCTGAGGAAGCGGGCCTCAGGGGCGCAAAGGCTTATGTCAAGGCTCACGAAAGCGAGCTTAAAGAAATTGAAACCTGCGTTGTTGCCTGCGATACCTTCCGTGACCTTGAAACTATGGCTGTTTATGACAGAGACCTCAGCGGAACGGTCAAGCACCATTGGGGAGCAAAGCACCTCGTTCAGGACGCCGGCAAAAACTGCGGCTATGACCTTCACTTTGAATCGATTTACATCGGTGGTTCCGACGCTGCGGCATTCACTCAGAGAGGAATTCCCGCAACGGGCTTTGCCGCTATGGATCCCACTCCTCCCCGCTATTATCACACAAGGCTCGACAATGTTGAAAACCTGCGTGAAGACGCAATTGCCGCAGGCATTGAAATTATGATTGAAGCCGTTTGCATGTATGACAAAGACGGCATGCCTGTTGAAAGCAAATAAAATCAAAAATCATCGCCGTGAGCTGCCGAAAGCTTCTCACGGCGGTTTTTTATGCAAAAAACGGACTGCAAGCCTTTCGGCATGCAGCCCGTTTATGTTAAATCGGATTATTTGCTGTACTCTTTGAAATCCTTGTAGATTTCCTCGGTGTAAACATTGTTTTCGGTCTTGTCGTGGAGAGGATACCAAACCTGAGCGAAGAAGGGATTGACCTTTGCTTCCTCGTCGTATGCCCAGCGGAATTTCTTCTGCTCGCACTTTTCAAGAGATGAGGGAAGCTCTTCGGGGCACCAATGACCGCCACGGAGAACAAGGTTCGGGGACATCATAAACTCATGGCCGTGAGCGCACTTCCACTTAACGGGAGTATACATATCCTTGATCTCGTCAGCAAGGCATTCGCCGCCTCTGAATGCAGCTGCCTTCTGAAGATCCTCAAGAGTGAGAGAATCGAAATCCTTGGTCTCGTCATAGCCGTGGTCAAGGATACGAACCTTGGTCGGATCGTCCTCGGGGCGATAAATCTTAACCTTCTTCCAATCGCTGCCGATTGCATTCCATTTATCCATTGAGCCGTAATAAGCGTTGATTCTGGGAGCAACCTTATTTTCTCTCCACCAAAGAGTGCCGTAAACGGGAGTCTGGGCAATCTTCTTCATGAAGGGCTTAACCGCAAATGAGAACGGCTTTGCAAGGAAAGCAAGTTTATAATAGAACTCAACATTCTTCATCATGCTCTTGAAGTATTCCTTGATGGGAACATTGGCTCTGAAGTGGCAGTATTTTTCAAGCTCGTCTGAGTCGAGATACCACTGACCGTGGAAGTTGCGAAGCGTGAACCAATCGGGGTTAAACAGCTTCTTGGGGTCGCCGAGACCGAGAGTGCCGAGAAGCAGCTCTTCAAATTCCATGTTGGTGATTCTGTACTGAGCGCCTGAACCGATGTTATAGAATCTTCTCCAGAACTCCTCGGGGATATCGTCGCCGCAGACATTGACAAGAAGTCTGCCCGAATCCTCAACGGTTGCCCACTCAAGAACGCCGTTGATGGGAACATGATACATGATGGGCTCCATGTTCTTGAGAATGTCGGCATAGAGAATGCCGGACTGACGGAGCGAAACCCAATGCTTGAGACCTGACTCGGCAAATACAGACTCAGCGATAACCTTACTTGTTGCGTAATGGTCATAAACGCTGATCTTGATGGGGTCGCCGGTGCGTGCCCAATGGATGGGATCGTCTCTCTCGCCTGTCTCTGCAACCGTTCCGATATAAACAACCTTAACTGCATCGGGATCGGGCTGAGCCTTAACGGCGTTAACGATGTTCTGAGCTGCAAGAACATTGGTCTTGATTGTGTTGATGGGATAATAATCTGCCGCAGGAGAAACCATACCGCCGACATGAAGAACATAATCCGAACCCTTAACGCACTCAAGAACGCTGTCATACTTCTTGAGGTCGCCCCAAACGATTTTAACCGAGGGGTCGTTCATATATGCGGCGAATTTCTTTCTGTTCTTTTCGCTGTCACGAAGAAGAACGACAATGTTGAACTGATTTTTCTTTGCATAGAGCTGTTTGAAGCCTTCCCAACCCATGTTGCCCGAAGCGCCGGTCAAAAAGACTGTCTTTTTCTGTGCCATGTGTGATTCCTCCGTTATTCTATAATTTGCTTAACGCTATCTTAAATATTTTAACATACAAGTTAAAATAAATCAACAATTTTTTGGGAATTGTTTATTTATTTTACAAAAAAATTTGGTTTGCAGGAGCTATGTTTTAAATTGTAATTATTTTCAAACACCAAGTGCGGCTTTTATGATATTTTCAACCGTAACCATCTGTTCGATTTCTTTTTTATTGCTTTCCGTGAATTTTGAAGCATCCTTAACACGGCAGTTATAACCGATGTCAACGCCGCAGAGTCCGAGATGATATTTTGCGTTAACGGGATACATCTGGCATTCGGCAAGAGAAGCAAAGCCGAGGAATGCCTGAACCTTTTCAGCCTTTTCGGGTTCGCTTTTATAATTTTTGCAAAGCCATGAATAAATTTCGGGATGGAAGTTTGCCATAACGCCCGAGAAACCTGCACAGCCCGCTCTGAGCGATTCAAGCAAAGTTGCGGAATTGGCGTTATAAATCTTAAGGCCGAGGCCCTCAACCGCTTTGAGCTTTGCCCTGATTTCATCAATATGACAGCAGGTATCCTTTAAGAATCTGAGTCTGCCGTCAAGGGCGCACTGTCTGAGAGTTTCGGGCGTCATAAGACGCTTGTAGGGATAAGGACATTCATATATTCCGAGGCCGATTTCGGGAATTGAAGAAACAGCTTTTTCGTAATTTCCGAGAAAAACGGAATCATCCTCATCCTGCTTTGCAAAACGGTTGGCAATGAAAACATATGCGTCAATGCCCTGCTCAATAAATGCGTTGGCTTCGTATATCTGCCTGTCAAGGTCGTCGGCGGTATGACCCGAAGCAACAACGCTCATATCGGCGGGCTTATTCTTCATGATGAATTTCAGCAGTTCAAGCCTTTCCTCAAACGATAAGAAGAAAATCTCGCTCGACTGGCAGATTGCAAAAATGCCGTCAACTCCGTTTTCGGAATACCATTCAAGAATTTTCAGCACTCCGTTATAATCAACCTTATTGTCATCTGTAAAAGGCGTTACCATGGTCGGATATACGCCGTCGGGTATGTTATTAATCATAGAAATCCGCTCCTGAAAAAATAAAATATGCGGCAGCTGAAGCCACCGCAATAAGTTTAAACTTTCATATGAACTTTGTCAATGCTATGAGCTTAATTTTTCACGGATTATTTCCAAAACCGCTTTTTCACGCCTTGAAACCTGCACCTGAGTCATGCCGAGCCGTCTCCCCGTTTTAGACTGGGTTAAGCCGCCGTAATACCGAAGCTCTATCATTTTTCGGTCACGCTCGTCAAGGCTCTGAAGCACCTGACGCAAGGCAAGAGAATCCGAAAGCTCGTTTTCGGGCGAATCAACGGGAATATCAAGGCTTTTTTCGCCGTCCTCCGAGCAGGTCAGAGAAACGGGCGGAATTGAGGCGTTGAGAAGCATTGCCGCCTCGGTTGAATCGATTCCGAGGCTCTCCGCAAGCTCGCCGACAGTCGGCTCTCTGCCGAGAGAAAGAGCAATTTCCTCCCTCTTTTTCAAGGCGTTTCTTGATTTTTCTTTTATGGCACGCCCGACCTTGACCGAGCCGCCGTCTCTGAAAAGGCGTTTTATTTCGCCGAGAATGACAGGCACGGCATAGGTTGAAAACGAGAAACCTCTTGATTCGTCAAAATTATCCGCCGCTTTTATCAGACCGACGCACCCCGCCTGAAACAAATCGTCATATTCCGCTCCCCTGCCCCTGAAACGGTTTGCACAGGCGTGAACAAGTCCGAGATTTTTTTCAACCAGCTCATTCCTTGCGCTTTTTGTTTCAGTCATCAGAGGCTCCCCGTCCTTTGAATGACTTTTCAAGAGTTACGGTGGTTCCTTTGCCGACCTTTGAGCGCACGCTGATTTTATCGCAGAAGCTCTGCATGACTGCAAAGCCGAGACCCGCTCTCTCGCCGCCGAGAGTTGTGAAAAGCGGTTCCATTGCCTGCTTAACATTGAGGATTCCGCAGCCTTTGTCTCTGATTTTCACTCTGAATCTGCCGTTCTCGCAGATTCCTGCCCATATGTAAATTGTGCCTACGCTCTGAGGATAGGCGTGAACAATGCAGTTTGTTACAGCCTCGCTCACGGCGGTTTTTATATCCGATATCTCCTCAATATTCGGGTCAAGCTGTGCCGCAAAGGCAGCAACCGCCGCTCTGGCAAACGCTTCGTTAACCGAGCGGCTCTCAATCTGAAGCTTCATTTCGTTTATCGTTTTCAATTTTTTCACTCCTTATTTTTTGCTTTCAATGTCACAAGCTTTTCAAGCCCTGCAAGCTTCATCATGGAATAAAGCCGCCTTGACAGATTGACAACTTCAAGGTTGCCGCCGTAGCTTTCAACAATTCTGTATCTGCCGAGAACAAAGCCTATTCCCGAGCTGTCCATGAAAGTTACATCTCCGAAATCAAGGCGGACATTCGGCACAAGGGCTGACTGAATCGCTTCGTCCGCTTCAAGGCGCAGAGCGGCGGCGTTGTGGTGATCCATTTCGCCGCTGAGCGCAATAGTTACGCGCATCGGCGTTGAACTGATTTTTATTGCCATTGAAACATTCCCTCCGGTTCAGAAAAATAAAAATCCTTTACCCGTTAAGGATAAAGGATTCATAATAAAAAATTTGTTGAATCGGGGGATGAATTTAAAAATCAAGCAAAATTTTTCTGACCTCTCCCGCAAGATAGAATGAACCGCAGACGAGCAAAGCGCAGTTTTCGGTTAATTCATCAAGTGCGGTCTTAACTGCCGTAACGGGGTCTGAAATCGCACGGCAGTTTTTGCAGAACTTTTTTGCGCTGTCCGAAAGGCTCTGAGCGTCAAGCGCTCTCGGATTTGCCGCTTTTGCGGCAATAAATTCCGAAGCAAGCGGAGCAACAATCCGCAGATAAGAGAGGTAATCTTTATCAGCCATCATTGAGCAAACCGTGATGATTTTTTTGCCTGAAAGATGCTTTGCGACAAAATCGGCAAGCACTTCGGCACAGCCCTCGTTATGGCCGCCGTCAAGTATAATTACGGGGTTCTTTTTTATCAGCTCCGACCTTGCAGGCATTGTTGTTGATTCTATCCCCTCGGAAATTGCCTTGTCCGAAACGGATATTCCGAGCCTTGAAAGCGAACGCACCGCTTCAATCGCCGTGCAGGCATTATAAATCATATGTCTGCCCGCAAGCGGAAGAATAAAATCAATTCCGTCATAGGCGGCAGAAGTGCCCTCAAGCTTTTCTTCGCCAACGGTCAGCCTGCCCGTATCCGGGATAACAAGCCTGTTATTTCGCTTTTCACAGGTTTTTTCAATAACCTGCAAAGCTTCTTCATCCTGAAACGGATAAGCGACGGTCTGAGAGCTGTCTTTTATTATTCCGCATTTTTCGGCGGCTATTTTTTCAACAGTGTCGCCAAGAATAGCCGTGTGGTCAAGAGATATTTTTGTTATCACGCTCACGCAGGGTGATTTTATGACATTCGTTGAATCAAGCCTGCCGCCGAGGCCGACTTCAAGCACGGCAAAATCGCATTTTTTCTTTTCAAAATAAAGAAACGCCGCCGCAGTTATCGCTTCAAACTCGGTCGGCTGTAATCCCCGTGCCGAAAGCGTTTCAATTGCCGATCTGACCTCTGAAACGCACTCCGAAAGCTCGTCTTTTTCAATCATCTTGCCGTTAAACTGAATTCTCTCTCTGAAATCGGCAACATACGGTGAAATGAACAAGCCCGTTTTGTAACCGCTTTTAATGAGGATATTTGAAATCATCGTTGAGGTTGAGCCTTTGCCGTTAGTGCCCGCAACATGAATGAATTTCACCTTATCCTGAGGGTTTCCGAGAATATCACAGAGAGCTTTTATTCTTTCAAGCCCCGGATTTATTCCGAACTTTTCAAGAGAATGTATATATTCAATTGCTTCGCTGCATTCCATAATATCACCTGTCAAAACAGCCGCCGGCATCTCCGGATAACCGGAGAAACCGACGGCGGGCAATCAGCCCAATTTTGCAATGCTGTCTTTAAGCATCGCTATTTTTTCTTCATACTTTGCTTTCTGCTCACGCTGACCCTCAACAACCGCTGCGGGCGCTTTGGCAACAAAGTTTTCGTTTGAAAGCTTGCCGTTGACGAAATCAAGGTCTTTCTGAACAGCCGCAAGCTCTTTGTTAAGTCTTGCTTTTTCTGCTTCAAAATCAACAAGCTCACCCATGGGAATGTATATCTTTGCGTCATGGGTAACAATGCAAACCGAACCTTCAATTTCAAACTCATCTGCAACCTCAACCTCGGAGGCGCTTGCAAGACGCTGCATGAATATGCCGCCCTGCTCAAAGGTATCTTTATAAGCTGTGGCAATATAAAGCTTCGCTTTCTTTGACGGCGGAACATTCATTTCCGCTCTGCGGTTACGGATTGCACGAACGGCGGTCATAATTCTTTCCATTTCCGCTTCTTCAGCGGCAAATGCGTGGCTTTCGTCATACTCAGGCCATGCGGAAACCATAATCGACTCGCCCTCGTGAGGCAATGACTGCCAGATTTCTTCGGTGATGAACGGCATAAACGGATGAAGAAGCTTCAGAGTGTTGCTCATGACCCAAACAAGAACCTGCTTTGCGGTCTTTGCTTCCTCGCCGTCTTTCTGAAGTCTTATCTTTGCAAGCTCGATATACCAATCGCAGAAAATATCCCAGATAAAGTCATAAAGCTTTGAAACGGCGATGCCGAGCTCAAATTTTTCAAGGTTATCCGTAACCTCTCCCGTGAGGCTGTTAAACAGGCTGATTACCCATTTATCCTCAAGCGCAAGCTTCTCGGGCAGTTCACAGGGAATATCTTCCTCGCCGATATTCATAAGAATGAATCTTGCGGCGTTCCACAGCTTGTTGGCAAAATTACGGCTTGCTTCAACCTTTTCATCGGAGAAACGCATATCGTTTCCGGGGCTGTTGCCGGTTGCAAGAGTCAGTCTGAGAGCGTCTGCGCCGTATTTATCAATGATTTCAAGCGGATCAATGCCGTTGCCGAGGGATTTTGACATCTTTCTGCCCTGAGCGTCTCTGACAAGACCGTGAATAAGAACCGTATCAAACGGCTGACTTCCCATCTGTTCACAGCTTGAGAATATCATTCTCGCAACCCAGAAGAAAATTATATCATAGCCCGTAACAAGAGTGTTTGTCGGGAAATAATGCTCAAGCTCGGGAGTTTTGTCAGGCCAGCCGAGGGTTGAGAACGGCCAGAGAGCCGAAGAAAACCAAGTATCGAGCGTGTCGGGATCCTGCTCAACCTTTCCGCCGCACTTCGGGCAGCAGTCGGGAGCGGTTTTTGCAACCGTAACCTCGCCGCAATCCTGACAGTAATATGCGGGGATTCTGTGACCCCACCAAAGCTGACGGGAAATGCACCAATCCTTGATGTTTTCCATCCAATGGAAATAGGTCTTTTCAAATCTTTCGGGAACGAACTTTGTTTTGCCGCTTCTTACGCATTCGATTGCAGGCTCGGCAAGCGGCTGCATCTTAACAAACCACTGCTTTGAAACTCTCGGCTCAATGCTCGTGTGGCATCTGTAGCAGGTTCCGACATTGTGGCTGTAATCCTCGATTTTAACGAGAGCGCCCTCAGCTTCAAGGTCGGCAACGATTGCTTTTCTTGCCTCGTATCTGTCCATGCCCGCATATTTCGGATAATCGTCGGTGATCTTAGCGTCGTCTGTCATAACATTGATAACCTCAAGGTTATGGCGCAAACCGACTTCAAAGTCGTTGGGGTCGTGAGCGGGAGTGATTTTAACGACGCCCGTTCCGAAATCCATTTCAACATATTCATCGGCAACAACGGGAATCTCACGGTGTACTATGGGCAGGATAAGAGTTTTGCCGATAACATCCTTGTATCTTTCGTCGTTCGGATTGACCGCAACGGCGGTATCGCCGAGCAGGGTCTCGGGTCTTGTTGTTGCAAGCTCCATATAGCCGCTTCCGTCCTTGAACGGATAGCGGAGGTGCCAGAAATGACCCGCCTGATCCTCATATTCAACCTCTGCGTCTGAAATTGAAGTCAAGCAATGGGGGCACCAGTTGATTATTCTTTCGCCCCTGTAAATCAGACCCTTTTCGTAAAGACTGCAAAAAACTTCAAGAACAGCCTTGCTGCAGCCCTCGTCAAGGGTGAATCGCTCTCTGTCCCAATCGCAGGAGGAGCCCATTTTTTTAAGCTGTTCAATAATTCTGCCGCCGTATTTTTCTTTCCATTCCCAAGCACGCTTGAGGAAGCCGTCTCTGCCGATATCTTCCTTAGTCAAGCCCTCTTTTTTCATTGCTTCAACAATTTTCGCTTCGGTTGCGATTGAAGCATGGTCGGTTCCGGGCAACCAAAGGGCATCATAGCCCTGCATTCTTCTCCAACGGATAAGGATATCCTGAAGAGTATTGTCAAGCGCATGACCCATATGAAGCTGACCCGTGATATTCGGGGGCGGAATTACGATGGTATAAGGCTTTTTGTCGTTTTCGCATTTGGCATGGAAGTATTTACCCTTGAGCCAAAAATCGTAAATTCGGTCTTCGACATTCTTTGGGTCATACTTCTTCTCAAGTTCTTTTGCCATAAGAAATCTCCCTTTCTTTCTTGTGAGACAATAAAAAAATCGCCTCACGGATTTTGAAAAAAATCAATGAGACGAGTAAATTACCCGCGGTACCACTCATATTGCACGGAGAACCGTGCCGCTCTTTGGGCTCTGACAAGCCCTATGCATTCACGCAGCAATCACGGAAAGGGTCTACTTGCTGTTAAGCTTTCTTCCTTTCGGCTCAGGGGCTACAACAAACGCCTGCCGTTCACCGGCTTTTCACCAACCGCCGGCTCTCTCGGGAACGCATTTGCGCCGTCCTCCCCGTCAAAGCTTTTATTATTAAATTTGCTAAAATTTTAGCATATTAATCGTTTGATGTCAATATTTTTTTGATTTATATTCTCCGATGAAAAATGCGGCGCAGCCGAAAAGCTGCGCCGCAAGGTAATATCCGGAATAATCAGAAAAGTACGGGAAAGTGAGCGAGGAGCTCTCCAACAGCCTTGTTAACGATTTCAACAACTGCTGCTGCATCGAATTCTTTGAAATAAGCGAGAATCTGCTGTACTGCGTCAAGAATTACCTGAACTGACATTGTTTTGTCCTCCTGAATTTTATTAACAGCTTTTTGCTGTCAACTTAATTATAAAAGCTTGTTCACGGTTTGTCAACAGCTTTATCAGTACAAAATCGCATATTTGTCTGAAAAACGACTATACAATATTGCAAATTTGTCTAATAATAGATATCATTTTCCGATTTATGAATAAATTTACTCCAACATATCCATAATCGCCTGTTTTCCCGTTACGCCGATGCTTCTGTTCATAACCGTTCCGTTTTTCATAACAACCAGAGTCGGAATACTCATAATTCCGAATTTTTCCGCAAGATCCTTTTCGGAATCAACATTCACCTTGCAGATTTTGACATCGGAGCTTGCGCTCTCCGCAACATCACTGATAACGCTTGAAAGCGCCTTGCAGGGGGTGCACCAATCGGCAAAAAAATCCAGCAAAACCGTTCCGCTGTAATTTTCAACCTCCCGAGTGTAGCTGTCGCCCGTTATATCATAAATTTTCATAAGCTCCGTTCCTTTCATTCACATTGTTTTGTCTGAGCGGCGGCAACCGCTGAGTTTCATTTGATATTTTTTCTCCTTCATGTTATTTTATACGGAAATAAGATTTTCAATTCCGATTTCTGCTGACGGCAGATCTGCGAAGAATGCCGTATGAAAAACCAAAACTTTTTTACGGAAATGCTTTTGTACAAAAAATAACAAAAAAAGATTACAGGCTGTTTATTAACAAACCTGTAATCTGAAATTGAAATACAATTTTATGCTCCCGGTATCAGCATCATTCGGTTTTCGTCAACCGTTTCCGATATTCCGTCATTCTCCTGCATGATTGCTTCAACCGTCGTGTTATATCTTCTGGCTATATTCCAGAGGCTTTCGCCTTTTTCGCAGAAATAAATCGTCAGAGCACAGCTCTTTTCGTGCTTCTCGCTCCCTTCGGAAATCTCAATGGAGCTGATATATTTTTTCATACAGCTTGAAAGCACGATTCCCGAAACGGCAATTTCGCTTTTAAGCTCAAGGCGGCTGTCACCCGTCACGGCGCATGAGCATGCCACAACCTGCGCCGAACCGTGGCAGACTATTCTTTCGGCATTTTCTCTGAGCTTGAATGAGCAGTCAAAATCAACGGGCTTCTGAACCATCCCTGTCTGACCCTCGGAGTCTCTGTAAACCACATTAGCCTGATATGTTCCCGAAACAACGCATTTATCTTCCTTTGATCCGAAATTATATCTGATATCCGAGCACCAGACGGCAAGAACGCAGTCAACCGTTACGCCGATGCTTTCAAAAACGACCTTATTTGTGAATGTGGAATTAAAGCTGTCATTAAGGCGCAGAATCTCCATGCTTTTGCTGACATTTTTAACATCATAATCGGTTGAATATGCGTCAGAAATGAGCGAAATCGGCGCTTCATTAAATACAATCATAAATGCGCTTATTCTCACGCTCAAATCAATAAGACGCATTTCGCCCGAGGAATCTGCCTTCGGAACGGTTTCGCATGAGCTGACGCAAAGTCTCAGACCGCTCACGCCCGTTTCGTCAATTCCGTCAAGCTCGACAATCTGACTTATCGGCATTGAATGCTCAACGCTCTCGATTGCTCCGCTGTCTTCGCCGATATAATAAATTTTGACATTGCAGTTACCTTTAACAAGAGCTTTGTTGTTGATAATTTTTATATCATCGGCAACTGCGCAGGGCGAAACGCTGATAATCTGAGCGGCGGGATGCTTATCGGAGCCAAGTTCGATGACCTCACTCATTGAAAAAGCTCTTTCACACACTCCCGTCAGGGCAGCAAAATCAAAGTCCTCTTTCATGGTCTGAATTCCCGCTCCGTCAGCCGAGCAGAGAACATTTTCCTCTCTCTTTTTGACGGCTTTAAAAATAAATGTCATCATCGCCCTGACATCCGTTCTTCTCGGATTCACGGCTCTGCAATTGACATAGTCCGTGTTAACGAACACACTCACGGCGGAATCCGAGGTTATCCTGTCGGATTCAATGAATTTCTGAAGCGGATAGCTCTGCTCATATGCGGCGGGCTTGCCGTTTTCACTGACATAAAGAAGCCTGACCACGGCATTAACATCTGCGGTCACTCTGCCTGAAGCGTTCTGAACGGATACCACATTCGGCACAACGGTGCATTTGAGAATTCTCTGAATCTCAGGGCAATAATCAGGCAGGTTTATATCTGCATCGAGTGATTGCTCGGCTGTTGTTTCACAAACCGTTTCGCAAAAGCCGAGTCTTCGGGTGTCATTGTTGAAATTCATACGGTTTCCCCCTGTTTTGTTTTTCATCACAATATATTCAACCCATGTCCACAATATGACTTTAAGGCTTTTTTTCAAAAAAAAGCGAAATTTTCCTTTTTTTACCCAATTTTTTTAAAAATTTATATTTACTTTTAAAAAACTTTATATTATAATATGCTTGTATAAAACAATGAAAGGAGCAGCACCATGCCCGAATTTACTTATGAAATTGTTGAATCCGTAGCGGTACTTTCCGAGAATCCCAAAGGATGGACCAAAGAGCTCAACCTCATCAGCTGGAACGGCAGAGACCCGAAATACGATATCCGTGAATGGGCTCCCGACCATGAGAAAATGGGTAAAGGCGTTACCCTGAGCAAGGAAGAAATGGCAGCTCTCAAGGAAGCTGTTGAAAAGCTTTAATCCGAGCTTTTCTTTTTTAACAATCGATAAAAAACTGCTTGCATCGGCTTTTGCGTTGCAAGCAGTTTTTTGTTATCCCTCATTTTCACTTTTGATTTTTCAAGCTTTCGGCAAGTCTGTCGGTATCGGCAAGCCTGATTCTTTTTGAAGCAACATAGGTTTTGAGGCTTCCGTCGGAATTCTTTTCGCCGAATGCTCCGTAGGTCGAGGTCACTATTGTTCCGTCGGGCAAAACAACATTGCCGCAATAGCCCGTATCAGCCTCGGCAATTATATCGGGCTTCGTCTGACCCTTTTGATAGGTGTGGGCAAGCTTGATTCTGTATTGCCCCTCTCTGCCGTTTTTAAGGTCTTCGTATGTTCCTACCCAGGCAATCCAGCCCTCGCTGAACCATATTTTTGTTTTATCATTAAACAGACGGCGGATTTTTTCTTTGCCCCTTTCAATTGAACGGAATGTGATAAAAAGTCTGCCGTCGGGAGCATAATCCGCCTTATGCCTTTCGCCGTTTAATGCGCTCGGCGCAAAGACAGGTTCAGACCATGTTTTGCCCTCGTCATTTGAAAATGATATAAGGGAATTATAATTCTTGTTGTTACTTCGTGCAATAAGGCAAAGCTCATCCCCCTTGCCCTGTTCGGAGCGGATAACCTCAACCTCGCACATATTTGCTTTCTTTTCAATTTCTCTGTGATTTGCAAAATACGGCTCGGGAGTGCTCCAGACGGGTTTTCCGCCGTCAAAGGACAAAACGGTTTTGTAATTGACAAAATCGCTGTCATGGAAAAAGCCCATCCATTTGTCAACAAATCTGCCGTTTTCTTTAAGCCTTGTCAGAGATGCCAATGCCACAATGGGAATAACGGTAAAATCGTCTTTTTTTGAAAAACAGAGTTCAAATTCCGTCCAGCTTTTGCCCTCATCATCGGATAGTGAAAAGTTGAAGCCGCCTATCGAGCCCTTTCCGTCATGCCAATCGGGATTTCCCGATATCAGAAGAATTTTATCGGGCGTTCCGTCGGAAAACTCAAGGCGGTAAACCGTCGGAGTTTCTCTTGAAGTTTTCCAGCTTTCGGGCTGATTTTCAATTCTGCCGGGGTAAGTCAAGCCGCCGTCAAAGCTGATTTTGCTTCTGATTGCGCCCTTGCCGTGACCCGATGGGAACACATCAAGAATACTGCCGTCTTTGAGCAGAATCGCATCGGGATGGCCGAGATAATCAAGCTCATCATCGACAACGGAAAGCTCATAAAGATATTTTAACTCTTCGTGGGTATTATCAGGCTCAACATCAAGGCGGACAAGCGGAATTGAATAATCCCCCGCACCGTTTGAGAATGCAGAAAACAATTTACACATTTTATCTTATCTCCACTTTAAATACTCTTACGCCGTGAGCGGGAACGCTCGCTTCAATTCTGTCATCAACAATAACGCTCTCGCCGCTCCAAAGGTCTTTGACAACATATTCCTTTGCAAAAGGCGTTGAAATAAACGGTCTGCAAACAATGTCTCTGATTGAATGACCGATTCTTGTCGGACTGCCTGCCTTATTGAAGAAACAGACTGCAAATGAACCGTCGCTGAGCGGCTTGACAAGCACATCCTCCGCACCGTTCGTTTTGATTCTGCGGCATTGAACGCCGAGAGAGTCCTGATCAACCGCAATAAGCTCTTTATTTGAAACAATCTGATAGGTTGTGTTTTCTTCGTCAACCGTGCCGTCCGGCTTAATGAAGCTTCTGATATCATTGCCGAGAATCAGCGGAGACGCCATCATGCACCAAAGAGAAAAATGCGATTTATTTTCTTCATATGAAAGATTTCCGTTGCCGACCTCAAGCATATCGGGATCGTTCCATCCGCCGACGCCTGCATATTTATAAAGCAACACGTTTTTTTCATAGATTCCCACAACCGACGCCCATATCGGCCTGATATCGTGGGATATACGCCAGAGATTGCCTGCGCCTCTGCCCCAGCGCCAAGGATAGCTTTTGCCCCATTCGCAGATGGAATATACAATCGGTTTTTCGGGGCAGCCGTTTTTCTCGGCATATTCTTTGGTTGCTCTTTTAAGCTCTACGCCCATATTAGTGAACTGAATTGCTGCGCTGTCTTTCTTTGAAGCAACGGGATTATATATTTTTATTGTGTTTATGCCTGCTTTAAGCTGAATTCTGACCTGATGTCTGCCGTCGGGCGAATATGACTTTGTTGAGGGCAGAGTGGTTCTGTAAAGGTCTGTGCCGTTGACGAGAATTTCGCAATATTTTTCGCTGTTATATCTTTTCTTAACACAAAGCGTGAGAATGTATTCTCCGTCCTTATCTGCTTCAACGCTGTCAAAAGTGCATGACCCTGCGTTCGCAGAAAGACCCGTGATGTATTTTCCGCTTTCGAGTTTTTCATCATATGCGATTTTTGCGCAGCCTGAGAGAACGGCATCATCGGCTCCGTAAACGGTTTCTTTGCCGTCTTCAATACGATAGACGGAAATCTTCTCGATGTCGGGAGCTTTTGACGGAATGGGAACGTTATGACCGAAGTCATATTTGAAGTATTCAATTCCCCACTCGGCGAAGGTATCGGCGTCTATCGCTTCATAGCCGAGGCTTGCGGGCAAATCCTCGCAGGTCAGCGTGCCGTTGGAGGAATAAATTCCGAGTTTCAAGCCGAGAGCATTGACACGCTCGGCAAGCTTTTTTATTCCGCTCGGAAAAGTGACAAAATCAGTCTGAAGCTTTCCGTCCTTATCCCTTAACGATGACTGCCAGCAGTCGTCAATATTCAGATAAACATAACCGCAATCGGCAAGACCGCTGTTCTTCAGAGCCTCTCCCATTTCACAGATAAGGTCTTCGTTTATCTTGTTGCGGAAAAGATTCCAGCTTGACCAGCCCATCGGGGGAGTTAACGCCGCAGAATTGTCATACTCCGTATCGGTTGAGTAGTTAAGCTTCAGAGAATTAACGGCTTTCTTTGCGGCTTCGGCAACCGAACCGTCATTGTCATTGATTATTTTTACCGCAGCGGCGGCTGCACCCGCAAGAAGCGCAGTTTTTAACAGTTTACCCATAAGAACATTTCCTTTCTCAGTTTTTTATTTCTCAATCAATTGCTTTTGAGCAACGGAATATAATAAGTGAATCCGTCAAAATTGCTGTCCTTTGAAAAAGATTCGGAATTAATCGTCTCTGTGTTATAAACGGTTATTTCCTGAAGCTGATAAACGGGAAGCTCGATTGCCTGCTCCATGATTAGCTCGGTGAGCTGCAATGTCATCTGCGCTTTATCGGAAAAACCGACCGCTCTGCGGATTCCCTCCGTCAAAGAATTAATCTCGGGAGTGTTGATTCCCGTCTTGTTGAGCTTTCCGCTGCTGTTATAATAATCGTATTTGTCACAGGTTGCTCCGTCATAAACATTCTCAAGCCAGATATCTGCCTGACCCGATATTATTGCGCTCTCAAGCCCCTGCTCGTCAACAAGCACAATATTAAGGGATATTCCGTTTGATGCAAGAATATCTTTATAAGCCGAAAGTGCAATATATCCGAAATCGTCCTGAGAGCCGCTGTAATATGCAAAAAGCTCTTTAAGCTCCGAACCGCTCATCTTGCTGTATGCCGTGAACGCCTCCTCGCTGTAATAAGGCTCCGTAACCGACGAGGGATATTCTTCAAATCTGACGCTCATCGGGCGAAGCGGTCTTGTGTAATAAGAGCCGATTTTCGCTTCAACGGTGCTGTTGAGAGAGCCGAGGCACATAAGCGCCTTTCGGGCAGACGGGCTGAGGCTTCTCGTGTTGAAGAAAAGAGAGGCGTAATAATCGCAGTTTGTGATAAAATACTGAACAGATTTGTTTGAAAGCGAATTAACGGCTTCCGACGAAGCAAGAGTTTTGACAACATCAACCTTGCCTGAAAGCACGCTTTCAATCGGATCATCGCCATCAGCGGAAAGATCGATGAATTTCAAGCTTGTGAAATCGGAACTTCCGCCGTAATATTCGTTTTCAGTCATTAAAACAGAGGCTTCATCGCTGTCGGCAATAACATAAGGACCCGAGCAAACAGTGTATCCGCTGAGCTCCCTGACCTTTTCAGCCGAGCCTTTTATGTATTCGGCTGAGTAATAGTTTTTTGAAACAAGGGGAATGTTTATTTCTGAAATTGCATTTATGTTGCGGGAATTGAAAAGAACCGTGCAGGTATAATCGTTAACTTTTTTAATCCCTTCAATCGATTCAACATCCGCTCCGTTATCGTAATTCCCCTTGACATAGCTTGTGTAAAGCTGCTCTCTGTACCAGCTTTCGGGATTGTAAGCAAGCGGATTATTCTCCGCTTCAACCCTTGCGGCAAGCTTCAGTGCCGCCTCATCGGACGGAGAAGTGCCGAGCTTTGAAAGCTCCGTATCGTAGCCGAGCTTTGAAATATACTCACGCCATGTTGAGCCTGACGGTGAAGCGCTTTCAAGCCCCCCGCTCATCTTGCCCTCAAGCTTCGTTGCAACAAGATAATCTATATAATCCTCTTTGCCGATGGTCGTAACGGTAAACTTTTCGCTGATTGTATTTTCAATTGCCGCAATAGACTTGCCGTAATCCTTATCGTCGAAATAATACTCTTTAAGCCCGACAATATCGTTAAGATACCAATTTTTATATTTGCCGTCATAGCTTGCATCGGCAATGAAATGATAGAAAAAGATTACATCGTCAATCGTAATGTTGGTGCCGTCGGAAAAATACATATCGTCCTTGATTGAAACGGTGTATTTAACCTGAGAATCCCCGACAAACTCATATGAAATTCCGCCGCTGTAATTAACAAGCTTATTATCTGAGCTTCGTCTCTGGATGGGGCGGAACATCTGAGCAACAATTTCGCAATCTGCCTCGCTCTCGGCATAAAAAGGATTAAAAATTCCCTCTATCCCCTCTACTCCGACCTTCAGCTCACTGCCGCCGAGCGAAAGCTTGCCGACGCTCTTGCAGGCGGGCAGAATCAGAATCACGCTGCAAAGCAACAGTGCAATCAGAGGCTTTATATTTTTCATATAAGAATATACTCCTTTGTAATCATACTATATCAATTTATTTTATCACAGAAAAAGTTCAGTTGCAATATTTTTTTAATATCCTACAAAATTTTTATCATCTTAATATATTATTTGTTGCAATTTATATAATCATCTGATATTATTGAATTAATTTACAGACAAAGGCGAAGAATAACTCCGTTATTCCTCCGCCCGTCAGCGAAAGGAGAAAGTCAATGCATACCATAAAACCCCGTGTATTAAATGACATGCATATGCAGCTCAAAAAATACTGCATTCTTAAAAAGAGACCCATTTCTGCCTGGGAATACACTAAAGGCATTTTCTGCGGTGAGGACGGCTATAAATATGATGATTTCAAGGGCGAAATTCATCCCGGGGACTGCTGGAACGCTTCATACGATTCGGCTCATTTCTTTAAAGCAAGCGTAACCGTTCCCGAGTACATGGACGGCTGTGAAATCAGAGCTGAGCTTCCCGTCGGCGGTGAAGCACTCGTCAGGTGCAACGGAACGCTTGTTGCGGGCACTACCTACCGTGATTCTCTGCCCGACAGAACGCAGGTTTTGCTCGGAGTTCACAAGGCGGGCGATGTGCTGAATTTTGATATTGAAGCAACGGTTGACCATTTTCATTACTGCGACCCTGCAATGGACGGCGCAGAATATGACGAATGCCGTTTCGGAGACACATATCTCTTCGTTGCCGACAAGGAATGCGAAGGATATTATCTTGACCTTGAGGTTGCCTTTGACGCACTTGAATACATAACCGACGAACATATCAAAAGCAAGGTTTATGCCGCCGTTGACGACAGTCTTCACATGGTTGATTTTGATTTTGACGAAAGCAGAGTTCGTGAATCGATAGCGCTTGCGAGAAAACTCTATCTTAACAAAATCGCTTCAATCAATTGGACCGCTCAGAGCAAGGTTATGCTGACGGGTCACAGCCACATCGACGTTGCATGGCTTTGGAGAATTCAGGAGAGCATCAGAAAGAGCGCAAGAACCTTCACGAACGTTACTTCGCTCATGGACAGCTACCCCGAAATGACCTTCGGACAGAGTCAGGCAGTTCTCTATGACATGGTTAAAAGGCATTATCCCGACCTTTACGAAAAAATCAAAGAAAAGGTTGCGGCAGGTCAATGGGATATCTGCGGCAATGTCTGGGTTGAGGCTGACACCAACATTGCTTCGGGTGAGGCTCTTATCAGACAGGTGCTTTACGGCACGGAGTTTTTCAAAAAAGAATTCGGCAAGGTTTCAAAGACCTATTGGCTGCCCGACTGCTTTGGCTTCACATGGGCGCTTCCTCAGATTATCAAGGGCTGCGGAATGGAGAATTTCATAACCTCAAAGCTCTGCTATAACGACACCAACAAATTCCCCCATAACATGTTCATCTGGCAGGGCAACAACGGCGACAAGGTCTATGCTCACCTTATGCGCCCGTCATATAATTGCAGCTACACCGTCGGCGAAATTATGACCGCCGACAATGAATGCAACAACAAAAACGAGCTTAACACAGCCATGAGCATGTACGGCTACGGAGACGGCGGCGGAGGACCGACCCGCAACATGCTTGAAAGAGGCAGAAGGCTCCGCAATTTCCCCGGTCTGCCCGAAACCGAAATCGGCCTTGTTGATGATTTCTTTAACACTCTCCACGGTCACGAAAACGAACTGCCTGTATGGAACGGCGAAATGTTCTATGAAAACCACAGAGGAACATACACAAGCCAGGCTTTTGTCAAAAAGAACAACCGCAAGGGTGAATTCCTTTTCACAAGAGCGGAAATGCTCAGCGTTTTTGC
>JAEDKI010000136.1 GCA_016295895.1 Clostridiaceae bacterium
AAAATACAGCCTGCAAATAGTGTTGCAAGCTGTATTTAAAGGCTTTATTATGATGATAATTATTCTGATTATTTGATATCCTTTTTTGCGTATTTAATGAACCCGGCAGTAACTCCGACGGCGAGCAGAACCATTCCTGCCGCAAGATATCTGATATTAATTGCGTTTTCGGAAATAATTTCAGAGCCGTCGGTATAGCCGAAAGGTGTTAAATACTTTAACAATTCCGCTTTTTCAGAGAGATTGGATATAATATTCATAAAATAGAATACTGTTGCAATTCCAAGCCCGACGCCGATGCCGCTGCGGCTGATAAATGCGGAAATACCGAATGTCAAGCCTGCCGTCTCAAGTTGCATAATGTAATATGACAGGAAAAGCAGAGATAATGTTTTTATCGGAGCTTTTTCTCCGATAAAGGCAATTGACAGCGCAGTTGCAGCAACGCAAATTGCATTCAATACCGTAATCTGAGCAAATACGGCACACAGCTTTTCAAAAAGAACTTTTACTCTTGAAACGGGATGTGTAAGCAAAAATTCTGCGGTATGTTCCTTTTCTTCTTTAGCCAAGGCTGATATACCGAGCAGAGCGGCAAAGAATGCTCCGCCCAAACCGAGAATGTTACCGCATTCAACGCCGAAAAAGCCGATGAATTCGCCGAAGTTTATTTTATCCATTCCGAATGCCTGAGAAAACCCTCCCATTTCTGCAAACATTGCTCCGACATCACCCATCTGAGTTGACATTTCAGGGTAAATCAGAACGCAAATGCAAATCATAAATGCAATTGAAACCGACCATATGAGCAGAGATGTTTTGCCCTGCCTGAGTTCATGCTTAAAGATTGTCATTACCGTTTCCCTCCTTTGCATAAAAATGCATAAACACTTCTTCAAGATCAGGCTCAGAGACGGTAAAATCAGATATCGTAAGCGTTGAGAGAGCCTTAAGCAAAATGTCGGGTTTTCCGCCGTAAAGGAAGCTGACGGAATTCTGCGTTGAAGTAATATCCTTGATATCGGGGATTTCCGGCGGCTTGTTGATTCCGCTCAGAGTTACCCGCTTTGCTTCCGTGTGGCTGAGATTCTTAATACTGTCGCTGACAAGGATTTTTCCGTCTTTGATAACGGCGGCGTGCTTGCAATGCTGCTGGATTTCGGAAAGTATATGTGAAGAAAGAAAAACGGTTGCACCCTCATCGTTTCGCTCTTTCAGCAGAGCAAAGAATTCTCTTTGCATAAGAGGATCAAGCCCGCTTGTCGGTTCATCAAGGATATAAAGCTTCGGCTTGTGCTGTAATGCGCAGACAATGCCGACCTTTTTTCTGTTTCCGAGCGATAACTCATCTATTTTTCTTGATGTATCAACCTCAAGGCGTTCGCAGAGCTTTTTCGCTTCCCGAGAGCAATCCTTCTTTCTCAGGTCTGCCGAAAAACGGAGAATATCTTTAATTTTCATTCCGCCGTAAAACAGAGTTTCCGAGGGGAGATATCCGATATCCGAAAGAATATCCGTTCTTTTTTCGGAAATATTTCTGCCGCATATTTCCGCAGATCCGCTTGTCGGGGAGATAAGTCCAAGCAGGGTTCTTATGGTCGTGCTTTTTCCTGCGCCGTTCGGGCCGATAAAGCCGAAAAAGTCGCCTTGCTCAACCGAAAGGCTGACATCGATTATTCCCCGTGACTTGCCGTAATATTTTGTCAGATTATGAGTTGAAACAGCATTCATTTCGATTCCTCCTTTTTGCCGTAAACCGATTTCCAGAATGTCAAAAGCTGTTTAAAATCCTTTTCCATTTGCGCCGCATCAGGTTCGCCTTTTTGGAGCATTTCCCAAAGATAACCCTCAGCCGCCCAATACATTTCACGGTACATCATCTGCAAATCAAGGCCTTCAACAAAATCGTCGGGATTCAGGGCGGAAAGCGATTTTGCCGCCTTTCTGTCAAAATATTTGCTGTAGCTTTTTCTTATTTCCGCATTTATCTGCGGGTCTTTTTCATAAAAAGCTTTGATGGTGAAAGCCGCCATATGAGGATATTTTTCCATTATCTTAAATTTTGCTTTCATGCCCCGTTCCATCATTTCAAACAGATCGGTCGGTTCGTAGCATTTATATTCGTTCAGATATTTTAATGTTATTTCTGCGCCTTTGTCCCACAGAAACATATAAAGATCTTTCTTGTTTTGAAAATAGTGAAACAGCAGCGATTTGCTGATGCCCGCTGCATCGGCAATCTCGCTCATCGGGCTTTTTTTGTAGCTGTTTTCAGAAAAAACTCTGAAGCCTGCTTCAATGATTCTTTGCTGTTTTTCATCGGGAAGATTATAAAATTTTTCGTTCATGAAAAACACCCTTTCTTCGACCGCTGCGGTCAATTCCATTATAATTTCGTTGACCGTTTTTGTGAAGACCCCTTGAAAAAATTATTTCTGAATATTTACATTTAACATTTTAATGATATAATATTAAAGGTTTTGAAATGAATTCAAACGGTTTTTATGATATGATATATTAAAGCTAAGCCTCATATAATAATTCTGTATTACATCGGAAAGGATGATAAATAATTTGAAAACAAAAGATTTGCTTGATCTCAGCAAGTCAGCGGCGGGCGACTACCTTTCAAGGTTTGAATATCCGTGGCAGGCTCTCTTAGGTATTAAAGATTTAATTTTATCTCTCGGCTCAAAACTCGGGGAGGAATATAACGAGGTTTCTCCGCAAGTATGGGTTCATAAAACCGCAGTTGTTGCCCCGACGGCTTATCTCGGCGCACCCTGCATCATCGGGGCAGAAACCGAAATTCGCCATTGTGCCTTTATCAGAGGCTCTGCGCTTGTCGGCTGCGGCTGTGTTGTCGGAAACTCCGTTGAGCTTAAAAATGTTATTATTTTTGACAAAGTTCAGGTTCCGCATTATAATTATGTCGGCGACAGCATTCTCGGCTACCGCTCTCACATGGGCGCAGGCTCAATTACATCAAATGTTAAGTCGGATAAAAGCCTTGTTGCCGTTAAATCCGGTAATGAAATAATTGAAACGGGTCTTAAAAAGTTCGGTGCAATTCTCGGCGATTTTGTTGAGGTAGGGTGCAATTCCGTTCTGAATCCCGGCTCGGTTATAGGCAGAAACACTAATATTTATCCGCTTTCATGCGTTCGTGGCGTTATCCCGTCGGACAGTATTTATAAGACCGGCGGAGTTATCGTCAAGAAAAATTGATAAGGAGTTATTCTTTATGGGAAAATATTTCGGCACAGACGGCTTCAGGGGAGAGGCAAACGAGAATTTAACAGCCGACCATGCATATAAAGTCGGCAGATTTCTCGGTTGGTATTACGGCGAGCTTAAAAGGCGCTCGGGTTCCGACGAAGCCCCCAGAATCGTTATCGGCAAGGATACAAGAAGATCAAGCTATATGTTTGAATACACTCTTGTTGCGGGGCTGACCGCATCGGGCGCAGACGCTTATCTGCTTCATGTTACAACAACTCCGTCGGTTGCTTATGTTGCAAGGGTTGACGGCTTTGACTGCGGAATAATGATTTCCGCAAGCCATAATCCTTATTATGATAACGGAATCAAGCTTATAAACAAAGACGGCGAAAAAATCGATGAAGAAACGATAGGCTATGTTGAAGCCTATATTGACGGAAATCTTGAGATTTTCGGTCAAAAGTGGCCGGAAATCCCGTTTGCCAAAAAAGAAAAAATAGGCAGAACGGTTGACTATGTTGCGGGCAGAAACAGATATATAGGTTATCTGATTTCACTCGGTATGTATTCCTTCAGAGGAATAAAAGTCGGTCTTGACTGCGCAAACGGCAGTTCATGGAACATTGCAAAGGCTGTTTTTGAGGCTCTCGGCGCAACAACCTATGTTATCAACGCTGAGCCGAGCGGATTTAATATCAATATGAACGCAGGCTCAACTCATATTGAGGGATTGCAGAAATTTGTTGTTGAAAACGGACTTGATGTCGGATTTGCCTATGACGGCGACGCTGACCGCTGTCTTTGCGTTGATGAAAAGGGAAATGTTTTAACGGGCGACCACATTCTTTATATCTGCGCAAAGTATATGAAAGAGAGAGGAACCCTGCTTAACAATACCGTTGTTACAACGGTTATGTCTAATTTCGGGCTTTATAAAGCGTTTGATGAGCTCGGAATTAATTATGCCAAAACTGCCGTCGGCGATAAATATGTTTATGAATATATGATGAAAAACAATAACAGAATCGGCGGCGAGCAGTCGGGTCACATAATTTTTTCAAAATACGCCTCAACGGGTGACGGAATTCTTACGAGCCTTAAGATGATGGAGGTTATGCTTGCAAAAGAACAGCCGTTGAGCAAGCTTGCTGAGCCTCTTGTTATCTTTCCGCAGGTTTTAACAAATGTCAGAGTATCCGACAAAGCGGCGGCACAGAATGACCCCGATGTTAAGGCGGCGGTTGAAAAAGCCGCAGATGCTCTCGGCGATTCGGGCAGAATCCTCGTCAGAGAATCGGGAACCGAACCCGTTGTAAGAGTTATGGTTGAGGCTTCCTCAGAGGAGCTTTGCAGAAAATATGTTGAAAGCGTTGTTGATGTAATAAAAGAAAAAGGTTATTGCAATTAAATAAAAAATATACAAAAAACCTCTGCGGATTCTGCTCCGCAGAGGTTTGCTGTTAATATGGGATTAATATTCAAGGCTTCCCTCAAACACAAGCTTGGTTGTGCCCGTGAGATAAACTCCGTCATCCGAATAGTTGACGATAAGATCGCCGCCTTTAACCTTAACGGTTATGTCGGTGTTCTTTTTGCAGAATCCGTTTTCAACAGCGGCAACAACAGCGGCGCATGCGCCCGTGCCGCAGGCGAGCGTTTCTCCGTTGCCTCTTTCCCAAACTCTCATTTTAAGAGTGGTTTCGTTGACAACTCTGACGAATTCCGTGTTGACTCTGTGGGCGAAAATATCGGCTTTCTCAAAACGGGGACCGATTTTCTCAATGTCAATTGTGTCAACTCTCGGGCAGAAAAGAACGCAATGCGGGTTGCCCATTGAAACGCAGGTGATGTTATAATCCGTGCCTGCCAATGTTACGGGGTAATTTATAAATTTGTTGTGGCCGACGGTGCTTGTAACGGCGTTATCAAGGTCGGGCATGCCCATGTTTGCGCAGACAGAGCTGACCTTGCCGTTTGAAATATAGAGCTGAACGCTCTT
>JAEDKI010000137.1 GCA_016295895.1 Clostridiaceae bacterium
TTGCGGAAGCGTTAATTCCGCTTTTTCTCATTGTGCTGACAGCGTGGTTTAAGGTGTTGATAAAAATACGCACATCCTTAAATACCATAACTGTCCTGCCCTTTTTCTCCTTTTCGGGAGCTTTGACGAGCATATCCGTTATAAGCTGTTCGGCGGCATTGACGGTAAGTCCCTGTTCAACTATCGTGTCGAGAGCCTGTTCCATCATTGCAACGCTCGGAAGTCGGAGCAATGCCCTTGCGTGACGCTCGGTAAGTCCGTAAAGCATTATGCTGTATCTGATTTCATCGGGCAGGCGGAGTATACGTAGTTTATTAGACAGAGCGGACTGAGATTTGCCGAGCTTTCGTGCAACCTCCTCCTGGCTGAAGCCGAAGCCCTTTATAAGCCGTTCTATCGCCATTGCCTCCTCAAAAAAGTGGAGATTTTCCCTTTGCAGATTTTCAATGACAGCAAGCATTGCCGACCTTTCCTCGTCAGCGTCAATGACGATTGACGGAATTGCAGAGAGTCCTGCCATTTTGCAGGCTCTGAGCCTCCTTTCACCCGAAATAAGCTCAAACTTTCCGTTCTCCTTTTTTCGGACGGTGATCGGCTGCAACAGACCGTTATAATGTATGCTTTCCGCAAGCCCCTCCAGATCGTCCCAGTTAAAGTTTTTTCTTGGCTGATGCGGATTAGGCTGAATAAGTCTTGCCGGCAGCATTATCACTTCGTTGCTTTTCTTAAATTTTGTCTGGCTTTTAAGCATAAAAATACCTCCTTATGCGTACCACAAAAATACTGTAACACGACAAAAGAAGGTTGTCCAATGTTTTTCATTGACTTAAAATTTGAAAATTCTCGCTGTTTTTCATTTATGAGAGCGGTTTTTTTGATATTTGTGCCGAAGCACGTGGATATTTTGGCGGAGTTTGCGATATTTTTTTTGTGATAATAACGTATCTTTCACCGCAATTTGCAACATTAAGCGGTTTAATTTCCTCAATCTTACCGCCGAGAGTTTTGATTGCTCCCTTTGCGGCGGAAACCTCCTCTTCGGTTTTTGCCGATTTCATCGGGGCAAATATTCCGCCGACCTTGACAAACGGCATACAGTATTCCGCAAGAGTATTCAGGTTTGCAACGGCTCTTGCAGTAACAAGATCAAATTTTTCACGGTAGTTTATATCCTTACCGGCCAGCTCGGCTCTCATATGAACGATTTCAGCCTCAAGACCGATTTCTTCAAGCACGTTTTTTATAAAAACAAGCCGTTTGTTTGTTCCGTCAAGCAAGGTGATTTTGATATCGGGTCTTGCAATCAGCAAAACAACTCCCGGGAAACCTGCGCCTGTTCCGACATCAATAACCTTTGCGCCGTTTTTTATCTCTACGCAGGTCAAAAGGGAAAACGAATCAATAAAATGCTTATAAACAATCTCATCGGGATCGGTTATAGCCGTCAGATTTAACGTCTTATTCGTTTCAACAAGCAATTCGGCATATTTATCAAGTCTTTCAAGGGCGGTATCATCGAGAAAAACACCGATTTTATCCGCCTCGGTTTTCAAAAGGGCTTTATTTATCATTTCTTCGCTCCTTTTCAAGATAGATAAGAAGTACCGAAATATCGGAGGGACTAACGCCTGATATTCTCGAAGCCTGACCGATGCTGTGCGGTCTGATTTTTGAGAGCTTTTCCCTTGCTTCAAGCCTCAGACCGAGAATTGAGTTATAATCAATATCGTCCGAGAGCGTCTGAACCTCAAGACGGTGCATTTCGTCAACCTGAGCCTGCTGACGCTTGATATATCCCTCATATTTAATGTCAATCTCGACCTGTTCAAAAATTTCAAAAGGCAGATCCGGTCTGTCTTTATCAAGCTCAGTCAGACATTCATAACCGATCTGAGGTCTTTTCAGCAGGTCACAGAGGCGAACACCCGTAGTTACCCTTGATGTTTCACGTGAAACAAGTATATTGTTTAACTCATCTGTTGGCGAAAATACGGTTTTTTTGGTTCTTTCCTTTTCTGCGGCAATAAGGTCGAGCTTTTTAAGAAATTTACCGTACCTTTCATCGCTGATAAGTCCGATTTCGTGACCGATCGGCGTAAGCCGGCGATCTGCGTTGTCCTGACGGAGCAGAAGCCGGTATTCCGAACGTGAGGTCATCATTCTGTAAGGATCGGAACAGCCCTTTGTAACAAGATCGTCAATAAGAGTGCCGATATATGATCCCGAACGCTCAAGAATCAGGGGCGGCTGTCCCTTAATTTTCCTTGCGGCATTTATTCCTGCAACAAGTCCCTGCGCCGCCGCTTCCTCATAACCGGAGGAGCCGTTGAACTGTCCTGCGCCGAAAAGTCCGTCATAGTCAAGAAATTCAAGGCTTGATTTGAGTGCGAGGGGATCAACACAGTCGTATTCGATCGCATAAGCCGTTCTCATAAGCTCGGCATTCTCCAGTCCGGGGATAGTCCGGATAAATTTAAGCTGAACATCTTCGGGCAAGGATGAGGAAAGTCCCTGTAAATACATTTCTTCCGTGTGTTCTCCGCACGGCTCAATAAAGATCTGGTGTCTGTCTTTTTCTGCAAATCGGACTATCTTATCCTCAATACTCGGACAGTAGCGAGGACCTTTTCCGTCAATTTTGCCGCTGTAAAGAGGGGAACGGTGCAGATTTTTTAAAATAACATCCTTTGTTTCAAGGTTTGTGTATGTCACATAACAGGGGAGCTTGTTTTTTATTTCAAGCTCATTGTCAAAGGAGAACGGAACGATCCTTTCGTCACCGTTCTGAATTTCAAGCTCCTCGCAGTTGACCGTCTTTTTATTCACACGGGAGGGAGTGCCTGTCTTAAATCTCCTTGTAGGAATACCGATGTTTTTGAGCGCCTCGCCAAGTTTTTTCGCAGGGAACATACCATCGGGGCCGCTTTCATAGGAAACATCGCCGACATAAACCTTGCCGCTGAGAAATGTTCCCGTTGCAAGAATTACGCAATCGGCGGTATAAACGGCTTCAAGATGGGTTTTAAGCTGCCATTTTCCGCTTTCAAGCTTCCGGATATCAACAATTTCAGCCTGTCTGAGGTCAAGTCCGTCCTGAGTTTCAAGAGCGTGTTTCATATAATCGGAATAAAGTCTGCGGTCGATCTGAGCACGCAGACTGTGAACGGCAGGGCCTTTTCCGAGATTGAGTATTCGGCTTTGCAGGGTGTTGGCGTCCGCCGCCTTTCCCATTTCACCGCCCAGAGCGTCAATTTCACGCACAAGGTGTCCCTTTGATGTGCCGCCGATGGACGGATTGCAAGCCATATTGCCCACCCAGTCAAGATTTATCGTAAAAACACAGGTTTCACATCCGAGACGTGCGGCGGCAAGTCCGGCTTCAATACCTGCATGACCTGCTCCGATAACTATAACCTGATAATCCTTTGCAAAATATTCCATAAAACTTCTCTTTTCGTTTATTTTCCTACGCAGAACTGTCTGAATACCTCGTCAACTACGGCTTCGCTTGCCCTTTGACCTGTCAGCTCAAGCAAAGCGGCTATCGCATCGTCAACACAAACTCCGATCGCATCGGGTGTGAGACCAAGCTCAAGCGCATTTTGTGCGTCCTTCAGGGCGAGGTCGGCTTTTTCACAGCATTGACGCTGTCTTTCGTTGACAAGCATTGCAGAGGTTGTATCAAAATTCTTAATTCGCATTAAATCAGCTATCCTGTCGCAAAGCTCATCATAGCCGTCACCGCTTTTTGCGGAAATATACAGAGGCTCACCGAGTTTTTCTTTGATGATGCCGACATCAAGCTGAATATCAAGATCGCTCTTATTTATAATAGGTATAACGTTTTTGCCCCGACAGTCCTTGATAAGCTCAAAATCCTCGTCGGAAAGCGGCTTTGACTGATCGAAAACGGCAAAAACGATTGCCGCACGTTCAAGTTTTTTGCGGCTTTTCTCAACTCCGATTTTTTCGACAAGATCGCCCGTTTCTCTGATGCCTGCCGTGTCGGAAATTCTGAGAATACAGCCGTTCAAATTTACCGTTTCCTCGACAACGTCCCTTGTCGTTCCCTCAATTTCGGTAACAATGGAACGGTCAAAGCCTGTCAGCAGATTCATAAGCGTTGATTTTCCGACATTCGGTTTGCCGACTATTGCCGCTTCAACGCCGCTTGTGACCGCCATTCCGCTGTCAAAGGTTGATAAAAGTTTACATATTTCCAAATCGGCATTAACAATAGTGTTGCGAAGCTCGTTTTCACCCAATTCTTCAATTTCATCATCGGGATAATCCACCCATGCGGCAATATGAGCCGCCAGATCGAGCAGAGCTGAGTTTATACTCTCAATTTTTTTGCTGAGCTTGCCCTCAAGCTGATTGAAAGCGGCATTTGCACCCTGTTCCCCCTGAGCGGAAATGAGCGTCATAACGCTTTCGGCTTCGGAAAGGTTAAGCTTGCCGTTGAGAAAAGCTCTTTTTGTGAATTCTCCCGGAGCGGCAGGCTGTGCGCCGTTTTGCAAAACGAGCCGCAGAATTTTTTTCATCAGGAAAATACCGCCGTGGCAGTTGATTTCCACAACGTCCTCGCCCGTATAGCTGTGCGGAGCACGGAAAACAAGGCAAACAACCTCGTCCACAGGTGTTTCACCGTCAAAAATTCTGCCGAAATGGGCACGGTAGCCTTTGGACTCAGTGAGTTTTTTGCTCGAAGCGGCAACAAATATCCTGTCGGCGATTTCGGTCGAATTTTTTCCCGATATTCTGATAATTCCAACGCCGCCGGTACCCAAAGGAGTGGATATGGCGGCGATAGCTGATAAATCAGTCATTGTGTTGACCTCACAGTTTTAAATTGATGTTGAAGCCCTCAAGCCGCAAAGCTATGCGGCGGAAAGCCTCCTTTGCCTTTGACGAATCGAGGGTTGTCATACCGACAACGGAGCAGTAGGAAATCTTTTTATCCTCCGGAACAACTCCGATAAGCTGCAAAACGGTTGCGTCAATGACCTCGTCAATGTTCAGATAATGTCCCTGAACAGTCTGTTTTTTATTAAAACGGTTGATAATGAGCTTCAAATCATTAACGCCGAGTTCTTTTAATTTATCTCCGGCATATGAGCCGACACGAACGCAAACCTCGTCGGCGGTCGAAACGATAATACCCTC
>JAEDKI010000138.1 GCA_016295895.1 Clostridiaceae bacterium
CTTGCGGCGGCAAAGAGACAAACGGCGACACAACAACCGCTGCTCCCGCAGCTGACTCAACAACTCCCACAGCAGAAAAGCTCATCATGGGCACAAACGCTACTTTCCCGCCCTATGAATACTATGAGGGCGACAAGATCGTCGGCATTGACGCTGAAATTGCTGCTCTTATCGCTGAAAAGCTCGGCATGGAGCTTGAAATCAAGGATATGGATTTCAACGGAATCATCAGCGCAGTTCAGAACGGCGTAGTTACCATCGGTATGGCAGGTATGACCGTTAATGAAGAAAGACTTCAGAATGTTAATTTCTCAACCTCATACGCAAAGGGAGTTCAGGTTGTTATCGTCAAGGAAGGCTCAGACATTAAGTCGCTTGATGACCTTGCAGGCAAGAAGATAGGCGTTCAGGAAGCAACAACAGGCGACGCTTATGCATCAGATGATTTCGGTGAAGAGAATGTTAAGAGATACACCCACGGTGCAGCCGCTGTTGCAGCTCTTCAGAGCGGCATTGTTGATGCGGTTATCATCGACAACGAGCCTGCAAAGGCATTCGTTCAGGCAAACGAGGGTCTCACAATTCTCGAAACAGCTTATGCAGATGAGGATTATGCAATTGCCGTTGCAAAAGAGAACACAGAGCTTCTTGACAAAATCAACAATGCTCTTGAAGAACTCAAGGCAGACGGTTCCATTGACGCAATCGTCAACAAGTATATTCCTGCATAAGCAGAACATTCCCGTATAATTAATGGGGCTGTTGAAATACACAGCCCCGTTTTTGCTTGATCAGACACTTTTTTGAAAGGCAGATTAAAGGCATGAGAGAACACAAAATTTCTCAGAAAGCGCTTGCAATTCTGATTGCGGCGGCGCTTGTCGCCCTTGTCGGCAGCTTTGTGATTCCCGCTTTTGCGGCTTCAGTCGACGCCGCAGCTCAGTCCGGTGAGAATGCGGGCATTTTTGCAAGCATAACCGAGGGCTTTGAGAAAATGAAAACCGATGTATACAATGTCCTTATCAAAGATTCCAACTATAAGCACATCACAAACGGTCTCGGCGTTACCGTCAAGATAACCCTTGCGGCGCTTTTGATCGGTCTTCTGCTCGGCTTCTTTGTTGCGATTATCCGCTCCACCCACGATAAAACCGGAAAGGTCAAGCTTCTCAATGCAATTTGCAAGCTATACCTGACGGTTTTCAGAGGAACTCCCGTCATCGTTCAGCTTCTGATAATCTATTATCTCTGGCTCGGCAAAATGGGCGTTCATGAAAATTTTGCGGCGATTATCGCTTTCGGTCTGAACTCGGGAGCATATGTTGCCGAGATAGTCCGTTCGGGCATAATGTCTATTGATAACGGTCAGTTTGAAGCGGGCAGAAGCCTTGGCTTCAACTATTTCAGAACGATGGTTTATATTGTTATGCCTCAGGCAATAAAAAATGTATTGCCTGCTCTTGCAAATGAATTTATCGTTTTGCTCAAAGAAACTTCGGTTGCAAGCTTCATCGCCGTTAAGGATATGATGAAGGGCGCAAATGCACTTGTCGGCTTCACCTATAACATGAATATCCCTTACTTAACCGTTGCATTGATTTATCTTGTTATGGTTCTCGTTCTTCAGAAGGGCGTCAGCCTGCTTGAAAGGAGGCTTCGCAACAGTGACCACTGATAATGTTTTGATAAAAGTATCGGATTTGAAAAAGAATTTCGGATCTCTTGAAGTTCTGAAAGGAATCAGCACCGAAATAAAAAAAGGCGAGGTTGTTGTTGTTATCGGTCCGTCAGGCTCGGGCAAATCTACTTTTCTGCGTTGTCTGAACAGACTTGAGGAGCCGACCGGAGGAACTATTGAGCTTGACGGAGTTGATATAACCGACAAAAAGGTTAATATCAACAAATACCGTGAGAGAATGGGTATGGTTTTCCAGCAGTTCAATCTTTTTAATAATCTCACAATTCTCAAAAACATTACTCTTGCTCCCGTGAAGCTCGGAATCATGGGCAAAAAGGAAGCTGAGGAAAAAGCAATGTCTTTGCTTAACAGAGTCGGTCTTGCCGATAAGGCGGGCGCTTATCCGTCACAGCTTTCAGGCGGTCAGAAGCAGAGAGTTGCAATAGTCCGTGCGCTGGCAATGAATCCCGAGGTTATGCTCTTTGATGAGCCGACCTCTGCGCTCGACCCGGAAATGGTCGGTGAGGTTCTTGATGTTATGCGTGAGCTTGCACGCTCGGGAATGACGATGGTTGTCGTCACTCACGAAATGGGCTTTGCAAAGGAAGTCGGCACAAGGGTTGTGTTCATGGATGAGGGCGTCATCATGGAGGAAAACACCCCCGCCGAGTTCTTCGCAAATCCGAAGAATCCGAGACTCAAGGATTTTCTCTCAAAAGTCTTGATATAAAGAAAAAGCAGTCCCGCCTTGCAGTTGACAAGGCGGGATTTTAGTGTTAATATCTATATAGTCTTATATTAATCGCAAATATAATTACTTACTGCCGTTTTCGGCTGATATTGATGATAAGGGGGACGGATTTTGAAAACAAAAGCTTCAAAATTCATTTCGTGCTGCAAATATGAACTCGGCATTTTCGTTTTGCTTTGCATTCAGGCGCTTATGAACCTGAATGAGATCAAAAATATGCTGCTTGATTTTTACAGCTATTATCTCGTTGATTTTTCCATGGGCAAGACCTCAAGGCTTCTTATCGGCTCAATTGTCAGCCTGCTGACCGACAAACCGACTGCGGCGTGGATTCACGGCTTTGCGGTTGTTGTTCTGTTCCTGACATTGCTTGCAACTGCGCTGATTATCGGCAAGGTCATCAAATCCGCAAGCGATGAGATGAGACCGTGCCTTTTGGTTTTAACGCTGTTTTTCGTTTCGGGTTCGTTCACTCTTTACGGCTTCTCGAAGTTTTTCGGAATGCTCGATATCTATATGTATATCGCCGCAATGCTTGCGGTTGTGTTCGCTCCGAACAAATATCTGCGCTGGCTGATACCTGCACTCAGCGTTGCGGGAATATTTGTTAACTATTCGTTCGCAATTTCATTTTTTCCGATTATTGCTCTCGTAACTCTTTATACGGCAGCAACTCAGAAAAGAAAGGGAACAGACAGCACGGTTTTTGCATTGACTGTTGCTCTTTCGGTTGCCGCAGGAGTATTCTGCGTGTTCTACGGCTCTAAAACGATGAACATGACCTTTGACGAAATCTGGCAGTCAATGGAGCAGAGAAGCGGCTTGAAGTTTGATTATAAAAATATCCGCTACTTTGATTTCTATTTCTTCGGAAACGGTCAGGGCGAAGCCGAGCTTCAGTTTAAGGATTTCACGCCGCTTGAGCTTATTAAAATTCTTCCGCAGATCGTTTTTATGTTCGGAGTCAGTTCAGAGGGCGCTCAATCAATTTTAGCCATAACCATATTTATGATTGCGGCTTTTTGGACAGTCTGGATTATGTGCATCAAAAACTCGGAAACTGCGGGCAGAAAATTCATTTATTTATGCTTTATGCTCTCGGTTCTGTTTATTCCCGTTTGCTGCATCGTTTCAACCGATTGGACCCGTTGGATTCAGGCGGGAATTCTTACTCAGTTCGGATTGATGTATTATATGTTCTATATGAAAGATGAGCCGTTTACAAAAACAATGCAAAGGCTCAAAGAATTATTCAGCGGAGGCAGAGGACTTGCCCTTGCGGCGGTCTGGCTTGCCTATGCATCGAGCATTCAGACAACCTGGTCGGTATAAAACAAAAAACCGCCGTTTTAACGGCGGTTTGCATAATATTATATATTTGAATATTTATTGTTTTTGATTATCTGATAAGCCTTGACAAGCTCTTTTATTCCGTCGTCAAGCGAATATGACGGTCTCCAGCCGAGCGATTCAAGCTTTTCGTTTGAAACAATGTAATTCCGCTTGTCGGGGTCCTGACCGACGGGCGCTTCAATGTAGACAAACTTCGGCAGAATATTTTTGATTTTTTCGCAAAGCTCTATTTTTGAGAGATTGGAGTCGGAAAGTCCGCAGTTGTGAGTTCCGCCCTCCATTTTTTCAAAGTTTTCGATTGCAAACCAGAATGCTCCCGCAGCGTCACGGACATGCAGGTAGTTTCTCTTGAAGCTGCCCTCAAAAACGATGAGAGTTCTGTCAAATACGGCTCTGTAAACAAAATCGTTGACAAGCAGATCTGTTCTCATTCTCGGCGAAGCTCCGAAAAGCGTTGCAAATCTGAAAGCGGTCGTTCCGCTTTCGCTCAGCACGGCAGCTTCTGCCTCGACCTTGCTTTTTCCGTAAATCGATATAGGCTTTATCGGAGATTCTTCGGTGCAGAATTTTTCACCCTCTCCGAGCCCGTAGCCGCTGTTTGTGCAGGGGAAAATAATTCTTTGACCCTTTTCTCTGAGCCTCAGAATCATTTTAACTGCGTCAAGGTTAATCGAATAAGCGGAGCAAGCCTCTTTGTCGCAAATCGGGAAGCCTGCAAGAGCCGCAAGAGGAATAATATAGTCCTTGCCCTTCATCGCTTCTCTGACGGCGCTTTCGTTGCGTGCGTCGGCGTTGATTATCGTAAAATTCGGATTGGCACAGCATTCAAGCAGGGGATTCTGACCGTAGAAAAAGTTATCGAGAACCGTTACCCGACAGCCCTTTGATAAAAGCAGGGGAACGAGCGTTGAGCCGATGTAGCCTGCGCCGCCGGTTACGAGAATATCAAGCATAATCATTCACTTCCGTTATATTTTGTATCAGTATTCTATCACAGTTTGCCGCCTTAGTCAATTTTATTTGCGATTTGACAGCGATTTTTTATAAATGATTCGTTTGATGCCGCCATAATAAGGCAATGAACGTAAACAGGGGGGAGCGAAATAAAAAATATCTGGTTTGTTCAGGCAAACAATGTTTACGGCAACGAGATTCGCTCCGTTTATATTCCCTATGCCGCAGGCTGTATTGCCGCCTACGCTTTTGCCGATGAGAAAATCAAAGCTGAATGCCGCCTTGAGGGGTTTATTTATACCCATGAGCCTGTTCAGGCGGTTATCGAAAAAATAAAAGACCCATTTATTGTTGCGTTTTCATGCTCCGTCTGGAATTATGAATATAACAAAGCCCTTGCCCGTGAGGTCAAAA
>JAEDKI010000139.1 GCA_016295895.1 Clostridiaceae bacterium
ATTGCGCCGCAAATAATTTCGATTATTGAACCCGTAAGCACAAACGCAACGAAGCGGTGCGGCAGTTTTTTATCCGAAATAACGACCGCCCCTATGTAGCACCCGACCATGCCGAAGCCGTAAAGAACGCAAAGCGGTTCAAAAACCGTGACCACGTGCGTTTCCCAACGGTCGTAAAGTGCAAGACACCAAAACCCCTCGAGCAAAACGCCGAGAAGGCTCCCGAAAATAAAGAGCCAATATAATTTGAAATAAGAGAATCTGTTGTTGCTTTCCGCTGATGCGGCTTGATTGCGGACATTTTTTCTTTTCATGCCAAACCTCATTTTCTTTCGATTCAATAATCAACTGACAAGTTTGATTATAAAGAGTCAAAATTCAAATAAAGTTTAGAAAAAATTACAGTTTTATTAAACCGTGTCTGTCTCGCTGAGCGAAAAGCAAAAGAAAATATCATAACAGAAAGTGGCTTGTATCGGAAAATCAACCGCTACAAACCACTTAATTTTTTGTCGGAATGAAAAATATATGTTTCTTTTTTCCGTTATTGGGACAGCATCAAAACGAAAAAAGCTTGAATTATTTCATAAATTCAATAACCTTTTGAGCGTCGGTATATCCTTTTTGATAAAGGCTGTCATTTTCATCCCTTGTTTTTAAACCGTTTTTAAGTAATTATTCATTTCCGTTACTTTTTTGTCAACGGCGAAAGGGCGGCATTCAGCAAAAAAACATGCCCGCCGCCAAAGCAGAAACAATGAAGCTTGTGAAATCCGCAAGCATTGCCGCAGGAACCGTGCATCCGCTTTTTTTGATGCCGACCGAACCGTAGTAGACCGTTACGGCATAAAAGGTTGTTTCCGTTGAGCCCATAATGATCGAAGCGATTCTGCCCTCGGGCGAATCAGGGCCGAAGGTTTTCAGAATCTGTTCAAACATCGTCAGCGAACCGCTGCCCGAAATCGGGCTGAGAACCGTCAGCGGCAAAACATCGGCAGGAATCCCCGTCAGCCTTGCAATCGGCCCGAGCGCTTTTGTGACAACCTCCAGAGCACCCGACTGACGAAGCATTGTTACTCCCAGAACGAGAGCCATGAGCGGCGGCAGAAGCTTCACCGCCGATTTAAGGCCCTTGGAAGCACCCGATATAAAGCAATCAAAAACCTTTATCCCTTTTGCCGCTCCGAAAATGACTATTGCCGCAGTTATGAGCGGCAGAGTCAGAGAGGTTATTTTTTCCATTGTCTGCCCTCCGTCAGCTTTATCAGTATTATTGCGGCTGTCAGCCCGACCGCAAGCGCCGCTGCCGAGGATATCCACGAAGCGGGCATTATGTCAAACGGATTTTTGCAGCCGTAATCCTGCCGCATTGCGGCAACCGTTGTCGGAATAAGATGAAAAGCGGCAGAGTTCATAACAACAAATTTAATCATATCCTTGCTCGCCCTGTCCTTTGTCGGATTTTCTTCTTGCAGGCGTCTCATGGCTTCAAGCCCGAGCGGCGTTGCGGCATTCCCGAGGCCGAGAAGATTTGCGGTTATGTTCATCGAAATCGCTCTTGATGTCTTTCCTTTCATATCCATTTTCGGAAAAATCATTTTCAGGAAAGGCGACAGAATTTTGCAAACCGCTCCCGTCAAGCCCGAGCTTTCGGCAATCTCCATCATTCCTCCCCAGAAGCAGAGCGTTCCCGTGAGCCTTATGCAAAGCGAAACGGCGTCGGAAGCGCTCGCAATTATTCCTGCGGTGAGTTCCGATGCCGTGCCCGCAAACAAAGCCGCAATAACCGAAAAAATTATCATCGCCGTCCAGATATAGTTAAGCATTCTGTCCCTCCGAGCTTTCAGGCAACGGCACACAGCCGCATTTTAGCTTGCCGCCTTGATTCTGCGCTTTTCGACAGCTTTCTTGCGCCAAATTAATAATTAAACAGCTACGGTTGTGCATTATCACCTAAAATATTTATTTTTATTCACAATTATGAATAATTATTCTGAAATCCTCTTTTATTATCAAAATAACGCTAATGTCTCTTGACTTTCATGGAAAAAAGTGGTATAAATATAATCAATCCATACAATAATTCGGAGGTGTGTGTTTTATGTTTACAGGATTTATTCGTGAAATCGACAGCGTAGGCAGAATAGTTATCCCCATGCAGTTGAGGAAAGAGCTCGGACTTCTTGAACCCGGCAGTAAGCTTGAAATGTTCTCAGACGGCAAGCAGATTATCGCAAAGAAAGCGGTTGATAACTGCATTTTCTGCAAATCGGAAAGTGACCTTATTGAGTTTGAAGGCAAATCAATCTGCAAAACCTGCCTTGAAAAAATTAAAGCTGAATAATAAGCAGTTTTCTCCCCTCATTCGGTGTTAATGCCGTTTGAGGGGATTTTTTTCTTTCCGTTTGAATATATATGAATATCCGCCTGCTTTATTGCAAAAAAACTACAAAACGGAGCAGAAGCTCGGAAATTTCAGGTTTCGGAAAGGGATAAACTGATGGATTGGCACTGTATAACGGCGCAGGATGCCGCAAAAATGCTGAAAAGCAATATTAATAACGGGTTGGATGAGCAAGCCGCAAAAATACTGCTTAAAACTCACGGTGAAAACAAGCTTCAGGACAAGAAAAAGGTCTCAATTGTTAAGCAATTTTTCGGGCAGTTTTCCGATTTTTGCGTTATTATTCTTTTTATAGCCTGTATTATTTCTTTTGTTACAAGCATTCTTGACGGCAGTCGGGATTTTATTGAGCCTGCCGTGATTCTCCTGATTGTTGTTCTCAATGCCGTCATCGGCGTTTTTCAGGAGCGGCGTGCCGAGCGTGCGCTTGAAGCTCTTAAAAAGCTTTCCGCTCCGTCGGCAAATGTTAAACGAAACGGAAAAATAAAGAAAATCCCCGCCTCCGGGCTTGTGCCGGGCGATGTGATTTATCTTGAAAGCGGCGACATGGTTCCCGCAGATGCCCGTCTTATTTCTTCAAACGGACTAAAGGTCAGCGAAAGTGCTCTGACGGGCGAATCCGAAGCCTGCGAAAAAGACGCAAACTCTGTATCAGCCGCCGATTGCCCTCCCGCAGACAGAAAAAATATGATTTTTTCTTCAACGAATGTTCTTGCAGGCAACTGCACGGCAATCGTTACGCAAACGGGCATGGAAACTCAGGTCGGCAAAATTGCTCACCTGCTTGCAAGCGAAAAATCGCCTCAGACCCCACTCCAGCTTCGGCTTGAAAAAATCGGCAAGACTCTCGCCGTCGGCGCTTTGATTATCTGCGCCGCAGTTTTTCTGCTCGGAGTTATCAGAAGAAGCGGTATTCTTTCTTCATTCATGCTTTCGGTCAGCCTTGCGGTTGCCGCAATCCCCGAGGGTCTGCCTGCCATCGTTACCATCGTCCTGTCCATGGGCGTTCAGATTATGGCGAAAAACAATGCGATTATCCGCCATCTTCCCGCCGTTGAGACTCTCGGGGCGGCAACCGTCATCTGCTCGGACAAAACAGGCACTCTGACCCAAAATAAAATGACCGTTACAAAGGTTTGCTCTGCTTCGGGAGAGCTTTCAATGAACAGCTCCGAAGCCTGCAAAATCCTTTTGTACGGTTCAATCTGTAATAATTCTCATGTTATCAAACGGGGCAAAAAGCCGATTTTCGGCGGCGACCCGACCGAAACCGCAATCCTCTCCGCCGCTTTCGACTGCGGAGAAAATGTGTTTTCGCTCGATTCCGACTATCCGAGGCTCCATGAAACTCCTTTTTCAAGCGAAAAAAAATACATGTCAACCCTCAACACCGTCGGCAATAAGAAGCTTCTCATTGTCAAAGGTGCTCCCGAGGTCATTCTGCCCCGCTGTTCAAAAGCGGAAATGCACGGCTCCGATTCCGCTTTGACTAAATTCCTTTCAAGCAAAATATCGGAGCAAAACAGCCGCATGGCGGCACAGGGTCTTCGTGTTATTGCCGTTGCTTTCAGAGCCGCCTCAGACCCGTCTGATTACGATGAAAAGGACTTAACCTTTGCAGGGCTTATCGGCATGACCGACCCGCCCCGTCCCGAGGCGGCAAAGGCTGTTGCCACCTGCAAAAAAGCAGGAATAATTCCCGTTATGATTACGGGCGACCACATTGACACCGCCTGCGCAATCGCCGGACAGCTCGGAATTCTTGAGAGCGGTCTGACCGCCATGACGGGTGCAGAGCTTGATTCTCTGAGTGATTCCGAGCTTTGTGACAAAATCAAAAAATGCCGTGTTTTTGCAAGAGTCAGTCCCGAACACAAGGTCAGAATCGTTAAAGCTTTCCGCTCCTGCGGAGAAATTGTTGCAATGACGGGCGACGGGGTAAATGATGCCCCTGCGCTAAAAGCGGCGGATATCGGCTGTGCCATGGGAAAGAGCGGAACAGATGTTGCCAAAAACGCCGCAGATATGATTCTGACAGACGATAATTTTGCAACAATCGTCAAGGCGGTTGCGCTCGGTCGTGGAATCTTTGACAACATAAAAAAGGCGGTTCATTTTCTGCTCGGCACAAACATCGGAGAAATTTTAGCCGTGTTTGCCGCCTCGGTTCTCGGCTTCGCTCCCCCGCTGATTCCGATTCAGCTTTTGTGGGTCAATCTTGTCACCGATTCCTTGCCCGCAATGGCTCTCGGAACCGAAAAGGCAGAGAAGGATATAATGACACGCCGCCCGATTTCTCCCTCAAAAGGTTTTTTCTCGGACGGACTCTGGATTGACATTTCGCTTGAAGGAATGCTTATCGGAACCGTAACCGTGCTTTCGTTTCTGATAGGAAGCAAAATGTTCGGAACTGAAAATGTTTTGCTCGGCAGAACCATGGCTTTTTGCACCATCAGCTTTTGCGAGATTGCCCATGCCGTCAACATGCGCTCGTCTCTGCCGCTCTTTAAAGCAGGCTTTTTCAGCAACCGTGCAATGACCGCTTCGGTTATAATTTGCTCTCTCGTTCAGGCCTCCGCCGTCATTTTCCCGCCGCTCGCAGATGTTTTCGGCGTTACCTCGCTCTCCGCCGTTCAATGGCTCATCGTTATCTGCCTTTCCGTCATCCCGCTTGTTATCGGCGAAGCAGGAAAAATTCTTTTCACTCGCAAAGCTTGAC
>JAEDKI010000009.1 GCA_016295895.1 Clostridiaceae bacterium
GATTTGCAAGAGCGTCAAGATAGCAGGCGGCAAGTCTGCCGAGACCGCCGTTGCCCAGACCTGCGTCGGGCTCGCAGTCATAAAGCTTTTCGAGCTTTACGCCGAAGGTCGCAAGCGCTTTCTTTGCGGTGTCGGTCATGTCGAGATTATAGAGTGCATTTTTAAGGCTTCTGCCCATGAGAAATTCCATGCAGAGATAATAAATCTTCTTCTGACCCTTTTCTTTTGACTCTGCATCAAACTTTCTGCGTGATTCTCTTATCATATCCCTCGCAATCATCGAGAGAGCTCTGTAGAACTGATCGTCCGTTGCGTCCTTGGGCGATACTCCGAAAAAATGCGAAAGTCTTGAAGTTATCATTTCTTCAAGTTCTTTTTTTGTTACTGCCATAAAGCACATCCTCCTGAAATATTCAGTGATATTTTAATATCATACCTTGTAATTTTACACCAAAACGAATAATTTTACAACAAAATTTTAACACTTAGTTAATTTAAAATACTTGTAACGCATAGAAAATTGAGGTATAATAATTAAAAAAATTGGCAATTTTGTTTAAGTCGGAGTTTTTTTGAATAAAAATAAAGAATCGGTGATTAATTTGAACGGATATTATCAGCCCCCCGAAAGCCGTTATTTGCAGGAGCAAAGCGAACGGCGTGGAGTCAAATATGTCGGCATAGTCTCGGGTATCTGCGTTATTTCGTATGTCATAATTCAGAATTTAATGTCGCTCGTCGTCGCAATGACTCCGCTCAGAGAGCTTTATTTCAGCGACCCGACCATGCAGAGCGTTGTTACGATTTTTATGTCGATTTTCAGCCTGCTTGTTCCGTTCGGAATCGGCGGAATGCTGATAAGCCGAAAAACGGGAAATCAGGTTTTCAATTTTGAAAAGCCCGTCAGCGGCAAGCTCATGGTTTTTGCCGTGCCTCTCGGCTTTTTCGTCTGCCTTGCAGGCAACTACATTTCAAGCATTTTCGTTAACATCATGTCGGATATCGGCTTCAGCCTCTCCTCGCCCGACTTTGATGTTCCGTCGGATATTCCGGGCAGGATAGTCTATCTCGTTTCAATCGCCGTTGTTCCCGCTCTTGTTGAAGAATTTGCAATCAGAGGCGCCGTGCTTCAGCCTTTGCGCCGCTACGGAGATAAATTCGCAATCATCGCTTCAGCCATCATTTTTGCCGTGCTTCACGGCAATCTCATTCAGGCTCCGTTCGCCCTGATTGCGGGAATCGCTCTCGGCTATGCCGTTTGCATAACCAACAGCATCTGGACAGGCGTGCTGATTCATTTCTGCAACAATCTATATTCGGTAATCATCGAATTTCTGATTGAGGATATCGCCGATGAACAGCTTCTCAACCGAATCTATATCATCGTCATGATTGCCCTTTATGCGGTTTCGATTCTCGGCTCGGTCATCTTCGTTATCGTCAAGGGCAAAAGAAAGCTTATGCCCTCGTTCACCCTCATTCCGGAGGGGCAGAAGATGAAATCATTTTTAATAAATCTGCCGATGGTTATTGCAATTCTCATAATGCTGAAAATCACGGCTCAGAATGTTTCTTTCGGATAATCAAAAACAGGACAATAAAAAAATTACGGGTTGACCTTTCACAGGGCTGACCCGTAATCTTTTTTTGCACAAAGCCCCATAAAGCGAGAAAAAGATGCCGGTTGAAGCATCTTTTTCTGCATGGGGTTGAATTGAGGAGGGGTATTGCGTACTCAAAAATGAAAAATGAGTAGCACTCTGCGGGTTGCGGCTCCCGCTGAGTACATTTAGAATATAACCCGCAAATATTAATTCAGTATGAATAAGCTATAAACAGTTGTGGGATATTTTATTAACTTTGATCAGTAAACGATATTATTTTAAATCCGAATAAAATTCATCGATATATTTCTCAACATCCGCTCTCGTGCCCTTGAACGGGCCGGGAGTTTCCATTTTAAGCGAAACCGTTGCCGTTGCCGTGAGAAGCGATTCGGATATTGAGTGCGAAAGGCGTTCGTTGATGTAAGCGGCAAAGGTTGTGTCTCCCCTGCCCGTTCTTCCGCTGAGATTTCTTGCTCTTATCGGGCAGGTGTAAAAATCCTTTCCGTCATAGGCAAGAACCTCGCTGTTGTGGGTTATCAGAATTTCCTTTGCGCCCCATGAATAAAGATGCTTTGCGGCTTCACGCCTGTCGGCACAGCCCGTCATGATTTCCGCTTCGGCGGCGTCGGTTTTGAGATAATCAATGAACGGCAGACATTCTTTTTTTGCCGCCCAATCCTCAAAATACATTGAGCCGTCGGGAGCAACATGCCTGAGCATCGCCTGAACATCAAGCGCAACGGGTGCTTTTTTTGACAGCGTTTTTATCAGGTCGGAATCAAAATCGCCGTAAACAAGACCCGCAAGATGATAGATTTCCGCCTCAACGGTCGGAAGCTCGGCAGCGTTGAACGGATCGCCGACCGAAAGGCATTTGCTCGTTCTGCGCTCCTTGTCGGGGGTGTGATAGACATTAACCATATCGCAGGATTTCTCCGAAGGCAGGCAGAAAATATCCTCCTTGGGCACGGTGAAGCTCTCGAGCCTTTCCTTATCCTTTTCGGCAAGCTTCGTTACGGCGGCGACCCTGTGACCGAGCGCATATGCGCTTGCGGAGGAGAAAACGACCGCTCCGCCGACTATTCTGACCGTATTGCCGAGATGGTCGGTGTTTGAATCCATCGTAGCATGGCCGATTATCATTGAACTGTATTTTTTCATCAAAATATCTCCTTGTGATTTTTATCCGTCAATCAGAACACATATGTTTTCATTTCTTCCGCAACGGTTATGTCCGGATAGTCTTTGTATTCCTCGGACGGGTCGTAATCGGGGCTTAAATGCGTTGAAATTATTTTAATTCCGAGTCTGTCGCTGAACGCTTTTGCATGGGAAACATTCATGTGCGGCCCCGGGAAGCCTTCGGGCTTTGAGCAATCCGCAAGCAGAATATCCGCACCCTCGCAGGCTTTTTCGATATTTTCGTTATACATCGTGTCGCCCGTGAAAACAAGTGTTTTTTCGCCCTCTATTCTTGCGGCAAGACAGGGCGCAGAATGCTTCATGTCGAAAAATTCAAGGCTGAATTCTCCGATTTTAACCCTGCTTTCGCTGCTGATATTTATAACTTTTATGTTCGGAGGAGAAAAAAGAATTTTATACCATTCGCTGTCGGAATAAGCCGTATAAACCGTGACTGTATGCTCAATTTCCTCCAAAAGATAGCGAAGCGGAAGCAAATCGCTCGTGTGGTCATAATGAAGATGAGAAATAAAAATTCCGGTTATTTTTCTGATATCGATTGCCTGCTGAAGCCTTGCAAGCGTGCCTGAGCCCATGTCCATAACAAGCGCAGTATCGCCCTGAGTGAGCAGATATCCGCTTGCGGCTCCGTCTCCTGCTTTCGGATAAGGGCCGTATTTGCCTAAAACAGTCAGTTCCATTTTTATCCTCACTTTCCGATTGCGGCGGCATATTCCGCTCTCATCTCATCTTTAACTATACCCTTGAGCAGATTCAGGCTTAAAATTTCGTTGGCTTTCATGTAATCACGGGTCATAAAATCGCCTGCAACGATGTTGACCTTTTCAAGAAGCACAGGGTCTGCGGCGATTTCGGCAATAATCTGCGGAAAATAGGGTCTGTCAAGCTCATCAAGGTCGTCCGGCCATTTGGTTATGCCGTTTTCCGTGCCCGGATTCGGGGTCTGCTGAGTCTGAAGCCAGAAAAAGCCGTCCGTGTTCAGATTTCTGAGATAATTGACGCATTCAACGGCAAACTTTTCCGGCTTCAAGCCGAAAATCTTCGGATCCCACGGTTCAAGAAGCGGGCAGTCGCAGCTGTATTCATATTCTTTTTTGCTGTTTATGATAATATATTTTTTGCCCTGCCTGCGAATGTCGCCGAGAGTCAGGGAGCTGACATCTCCGTAACCCGTTAACGCATACTTTTCGGGGCTGAGATAGTCCCTTATCAGCTTGCTGACCGCATCGGGGTCACTCTTGTAGCTCAGATTAATCGGGCCGAATTTCTGATTTGAATAGGTTCTGATATCGAGAATAATGAAATCATCAAATTCCTCAATAATTCTGCCGAGACTTTCAAACGCAAGCTCGGCGGGCATTCCCTTTGAAACTCCGTGAGCGATAAAAAGCCTGCCTTTACGGTCGGCTTTCAGCCTTATGCCGAATTTGCGAACGCCGTATTGATACTGCTCAAAGAGCGTGCCGTTCTGACATCTTGCAAGCTTTGACATGCCCATGGTGCCCGCATTGTGCGCCCCGGGAATCGCAATTTTCGTTACCTTTGCGTCGTCTTTGATATAGGACATCCAGTTTTCATAGAACATATTCACACCACCTGAAAAATATAGAATTTCAAATAGTCGGTTTCGGGAACATTCCAAAGCACGGGATGGTCGCACGATTGCTGACGCATTTCAATCTGTTTGAGCTGAACGCCTGCATCGGCGGCGGCATCATGGAGCATTTTGACGAATAATTCGTTTTTCATAAAATGGGAGCAGGAGCAGGTTGCAAGATAACCGCCCCTGGGCAGAAGCTTCATGGCTCTGTAGTTTATTTCTTTATATCCTCTCTCCGCACCCTTGACGGTCTTTCTGCTCTTGGTGAATGCAGGCGGGTCAAGGATTATGAAATCAAACGGCTTTTCGCCCTTTGCTTCAAGCTCGGGGAGCAGATCAAAAACATCGGCAACAACGAAATCAAGCTTTTCTTCAAGCCCGTTCAGCCCCGCATTGGCTCTTGCTGTTTCAATTGCGGTTTTGGAAACATCAACCGCAGTAACCTTTTCCGCTCCGCCGAAAGCGGCGTTGAGCGCAAACGAGCCTGTGTGGGTGAAGCAATCGAGAACCCTCTTGCCCTTTGCGATTTTTGAGACGGCAAGGCGGTTATATTTCTGATCGAGAAAGAATCCCGTTTTCTGACCGTTCTCAAAATCAACAATATATTTAACTCCGTTTTCCGTTATCTCCGTCACGGTTTCCGCAGGGTGAGGAATCGGCTCATACCAGCCTTTATATTCCGAAAGCCCCTCAAGCGAACGGATTGCAACATCGTTGCGTTCATATACCCCGTTTATTGTTTCTCCGCCCTCATGGAGGATTTTTACAAGCAGATTATAGATTTTATCCTTGATTTGCTCCATGCCGAAAGAAAGCACCTGAGCCACAAGAATATCCGAAAATCGGTCAACGGTCAGCCCGGGAAGCCCGTCGGCTTCGCCGAAAACAAGCCGACAGCACGAAAAATCGCCGCCCATAACGGTTTTTCTGTATTCAACCGCATATTTCAGCCGCCTTTCCCAGAACGCATCGGAAAAAGTTTCGTTGGCGTTTGAGGAAAGAACTCTGACTCTGATTTTGCTGTTAAGGCTCAGGAAGCCCGTGCCGAGATAAGCTCCCTTTTGCGAAAGCACATCAACAAGACAGCCGTTGCTCATTTCGCCGAAGGATTGCAGAATCTCCGCTTCATAAACCCAGGGATGACCCTTTCTGAGCGACGCTTCCGCTTTTTTTGTTACGGTTACCAATGGAAAACTCCGTTTGCTTTTCATATTCAGACCACTTTCCGGAAAAATTATTTAACAGATAAATTTTACCACAATATCCCCCGCATTGTCAATCAAACGCATCGGTCAAACCGTAAAATTCATAAAACATAAATAAATTAATAAAAAAAGTGGAAAATTGCTGAAAAAATATCGATAAAAAAGTAGCAATTTCCGTATTTTTATGTTATAATACTTTAAAATGCGGTATTGTGGGTCGATTCATCGCCGGAATCCGCAATTTTTACTCAATGCAGTTTAAAATTTCATTCAGGAGGAATGACTTAATGCTGAAAAAAATTAGCACCCTGCCTTTCAACGGCACCCCCGAGCAGGAAGCAAAGCTCAAGGCCGTAATTGACGAATGCAAAGGCGACAAGAGCTTGCTCATGCACGTTATGCAGCAGGCTCAGGAAATCTACGGCTACCTGCCCATCGAGGTTCAGACAATGATTGCCGAGGGCATGAATGTTCCGCTTCAGAAGGTCTACGGAGTATCGAGCTTCTACGCTCAGTTCTCGCTTTCACCCAAAGGAAAATACAATGTTTCCGTTTGCCTCGGCACCGCCTGCTATGTTAAAGGCTCTCAGGCTCTGCTTGACAAAATTTGCGAGGTTCTCGGCGCTGAGCCGGGCGAATGCACAGCCGATCTGAAATTCTCAATCGAAGCTTGCCGCTGCATCGGAGCCTGCGGACTTGCCCCCGTTTTCACCATCAACGATGATGTTTACGGCAGAGTCACTCCCGATGAAATCCCCGCAATCCTCGCAAAATATAATTGATTGTGACCGCAAAGCGGAATAATGGGGGTTTATTGTATGACAATCGGTACCATCAAAGAACTGCTCGGCGCAGAGGTTCTCTGCGGCAGCGAAAGCCTTGAAAAAGATATTCACTCCGCATGCGGCAGCGACATGATGAGCGATGTGCTTGCATATGTTAAAGATCAGGCGGTTTTGCTCACGGGTCTTGTCAACGCCCAGGTCATTCGCACGGCGGAAATGATGGATATGATATGCATTGTTTTCGTGCGTTCAAAGCGCCCGTCGGCAGAGATGCTGGAGCTTGCGGCAGAGAGCGGAATTTCGGTTCTCACAACGCCCAAGCGCATGTACGAAGCTTGCGGCATTCTTTATTCAAACGGACTAAAAGGAAACGGTGAATCAAATGGCTGAACCCTTGGTTTTCCACTTTGTAGTTGACGGCGATAATTTCACCTCGGCAGGTCAGGCATCGGTTCAGGTCAAGAAAAACCTGCGCCAGCTCGGCCTTGAGCCCGAAACCATACGCAGAGTTTCAATCGCCATGTATGAGGGCGAGATTAACATGGTCATCCATGCGGGCGGCGGAGAAGCGGATGTTATCGTCAGCGACAATTGTGTAGAGATAATATTAAAGGACTGCGGACCCGGAATTGCCGATATTGAGCAGGCGATGCAGGAGGGCTTTTCAACCGCCCCCGACAACATCCGTTCGCTCGGCTTCGGCGCAGGTATGGGTCTGCCGAATATGAAAAGATATACCGATTATATGCAGATTGACTCGGTTGTCGGCAAAGGGACGACAATAACAATGAGGGTCAATTACTGATTCTGGAAGGAACTGTGTTTTTATGAATACATATATCCATTCGGTATCCCTTGACGCAGAAAAATGCACGGGCTGCACAACCTGCATGAAGCACTGCCCGACCGAAGCAATTCGGGTTCGTGGCGGTTGCGCCGAAATAGATTCGGAACGGTGCATTGACTGCGGCGAGTGCATAAGAAACTGCACTCACAACGCCAAAAAGAGCAGTTATGATTCTTTTGACGAAATCAAAAAGTATAAATTCAAAATAGCCTTGCCCGCCCCTGCGCTTCTTGCTCAGTTTGACAATCTCGACAATATAGACTATGTTTTGCAGGGTTTGCTTGACATCGGCTTTGACGATGTTTTTGAGGTTGCAAAGGGCGCTGAATTTGTTTCGGCTTACACAAGGCTCTATCTTCAGACGGAGGGCATCAAAAAGCCCGTCATAAGCTCCGCCTGCCCCGTTATCGTCAGGCTCATCGGGCTTCGCTTCCCGTTTCTGAAAGATAATCTCATGCCGCTGCTGCCTCCCATGGAGGTTGCCGCTTCAATGGCAAAAGAAAGGGCTCTCATGCAGCACCCCGAGCTGAAAAGGGAGGATATCGGCGTTTGCTTCATCTCCCCCTGCCCCGCAAAGGTCAGCTATGTCAGAAACGGCTTCGGCAGCTACAAGAGCGAGGTTGACCTCGTTGTTTCAATGAGCGAAATTTATCTTTTGCTTATCAACGTTATGAAGCGTGAAAAGGTCTGCACCGTTTCATCTCAGGCGGGCAGAATCGGAGTGAGCTGGGCGCTCTGCGGCGGCGAAGCCTCTGCAATCATCAACGACAAGATAATCGCCGCAGACGGAATCAACAATGTTATTTCCGTTCTTGACCAGATTGAGGACGGCAACATTCCCCCGGTTGACTTTGTTGAGCTTAACGCCTGCCCCGGCGGCTGCGTCGGCGGCGTTCTGACGATTGAAAATCCGTTTGTTGCCAAAAACAGGCTTCATACTCTCAGGCGATATATGCCCGTTTCGCTCAATTCCATGCCACCCGGCGAGAGCTATGTTCCGGCAAAATACTTTTTCCTTGACATTCCGAATTACAAGCCGCTCAGCAGACTGAGCGACAATATCGGCGAATCGATGCGACTTATGTCGCAGATTCAGGCTGTCAGAAAAGAGCTGCCGGGCATCGACTGCGGCTCGTGCGGCGCTCCGAACTGCCGTGCGTTTGCCGAGGATCTCGTTTTGGGTCATGCGGACAAAAACGACTGCATAATTGCCTACAAGGAGCTTATTAAAAAATATATCAGAGATTATTCCGGAGGTGAGACGGTTGACGGTCAATGAGCTTTCCTCCCGTGAGGAATTCAGCGCTGTTTCAATGCCCGAAGGCGAGCGTGAAATCAGCGGAGTATATATCGGCGACCTGCTCAGCTGGGTTATGGGCAGAGCGAAAGCCGACAACGCCTGGATAACGATAATGTCCAACATCAACATTGCCGCCGTCGCTTCTCTTGCGGACACGGCATGCATTATCCTTGCGGAGGGCGTAACGCTTGAGCCCGAGGTTGCGGAAACCGCCGGGGCAAAGGGCGTCAACATTCTTTCAACGGAAATGCCTGCCTATGAAACGGCGGTTCTTCTGAGCAAGCTTCTCTGATATGAAGGATTACTACTACGATTTACATATTCACTCCTGCCTTTCCCCCTGCGGCGATAACGACATGACGCCCAACAACATCGCAGGAATGGGAGTTGTCGCAAAGCTCGACATAATGGCGTTAACCGACCACAACACCTGCCTTAACTGCCCCGCTTTCTTCAAGGCGGCGGAGAATAACGGAATTGTGCCGGTTGCGGGCATGGAGCTGACTACTGCGGAGGATATTCACCTCGTCTGCCTCTTTGAGCGTCTTGATGACGCAATGAAATTCGGCGAAGAAGTGAATTCACGCAGAATACTTATTAAAAACCGCACAGATGTTTTCGGCGAACAGCTTATCATGGACGAAAACGATGAAATCATCGGCGGCGATGAACATCTGCTTTCAAACGCAACGCAGATAACCGTTGACGAAGCCCCGGAGCTTGTTAAAAGCTTCGGCGGAATCTGCTATCCGGCGCATATCGACCGTGAAGCGAACGGAATCGTTGCAACCCTCGGCGTTTTCCCCGATGAACCTTATTTCCCCTGCGCCGAGCTTCATGACAGCGAAAAAACCGATGAATATGTTTCACGCTTTCCCATTCTTGCAGACAAGCCCTTGGTTGTATCCTCCGACGCCCATTATCTTTGGGATATCAGCGGCAGGCTGAACCGATTTTCGCTTGACTGCGAGCCTGAAACGCCCGAAAACATCCGCAAAAAGCTTTTTGAAAGGCTGAACGGCTTATGAAAGAATTATCGCTGAATATTCTTGACATCGCTCAGAATTCGGTCAAGGCAAAAGCGGAAAACATTCTGATTAAAATTGTTGAAGCTCAGGATACTATGACCCTGACAATCACCGACGACGGCTGCGGAATGACGGAGGAAACGGTTAAAAATGTTATGAATCCGTTTTTCACGACAAGAACGACGAGAAATGTCGGCATGGGCGTGCCCCTGCTGAAGCTTGCGGCGGAGCAGACGGGCGGAGGAATTGAAATTCAGTCCGTGAGCGAAAATGACGATCCGGTTCATCACGGAACGACGGTTACGGCGAGATTCAACAAAAATCATCTTGATTTCACTCCGCTGGGCGATATCGTTTCAACCGTCACCGCCTTGATTCAGGGCGCACCGAACATAAATTGGCAATTCATTCATCAGAAAGACAGCGGAAGCGTTGAGCTTGACACGGCAGAAATGCGTTCGATTCTCGGCGATGTTCCGCTTGACAGCTACGAGGTTATAAAATGGATTGAGGATTACCTCAAAGAGGGCTACGAATCCATTTCATAATACAATAAATAAATTTCAGAGAGGATAGATATTATGAAATCATTGGCTGAGCTTGCTGCTATCAGAGAAAAAATGAAAGACAAGGTCATTCTTCGTGAAGGCAGCGGCGAAATCAGAGTTGTTGTCGGCATGGCAACCTGCGGCATTGCGGCAGGCGCAAGACCCGTTCTCAGCGCATTTGTTGAGGGCGTAAGCAAAGAGGGTCTCAGCGACAAGGTTACGGTTTCTCAGACAGGCTGCATCGGCGTTTGCCAGTATGAGCCGGTTGTTGAAATCTTTGAAGCAGGCAAAGAAAAGGTTACTTATGTTAAAATGACTCCCGAAAAGGCTGCCGAGGTTATCGAAAAGCATCTCAAGGGCGGCAATGTTATTCAGGAATACACAATCAGCAACGCTATCTCATAATGGAGGTTAAAATAATATGATTCGTTCCCATGTATTGATTTGCGGCGGCACGGGCTGTACCTCATCGGGCAGCAAGGTGCTCATGTCAACTTTTGAAGCGGAGCTTGCAAAGCAGGGTCTCGGCGAAGAAGTCAAGGTTGTTCAGACAGGCTGCTTCGGTCTGTGCGCCCTCGGCCCCGTTGTTATCATTTATCCCGAAGGCACTTTCTACAGCCGTGTCAAGCAGGAGGATGTTGCGGAGATCGTTGCCGAGCATCTTCTCAAAGGCCGTATCGTTGAAAGACTTGTTTACAAGGATGTTGACGAGTCCACCGTTGAGGAAGGCAGACATGTTTCCCTTAACGACACAAACTTCTACAAAACTCAGAAGAGAGTTGCACTTCGCAACTGCGGACTTATCAACCCCGAAAACATTGACGAATACATCGCAATGGACGGCTATGCCGCTCTGGGCAAGGTTCTGACCGAGATGACCCCCGAGGAGGTTATTCAGGTTGTTAAGGATTCGGGTCTGAGAGGCAGAGGCGGCGGAGGATTCCCCACCGGCCTTAAATGGAGCTTCACTGCCGCCAACAGCGCAGATCAGAAATATGTTGTATGTAACGCCGACGAGGGCGACCCCGGCGCATTCATGGACCGTTCGGTTCTTGAAGGCGACCCCCACTGCATCGTTGAAGCAATGACAATCTGCGGCTACGCAACCGGCGCAACCGAGGGCTATGTTTATGTCCGCGCCGAATATCCCATTGCCGTTAAGCGTTTGCAGATAGCTATTGACCAGGCAAAGGAATACGGTCTGCTCGGCAAAAACATCTTTGATTCGGGCTTTGATTTTGACCTTCATATCCGCCTCGGTGCAGGCGCATTCGTCTGCGGTGAGGAAACCGCTCTTATGACCTCCATTGAGGGCAACAGAGGTGAGCCGCGTCCCCGTCCTCCCTATCCTGCGGTTAAGGGACTTTTCGGCAAGCCGACAACCGAAAACAATGTTGAAACCTTTGCAAACATTCCTCAGATTATCCTCAAAGGCGCTGAGTGGTTTGCTTCAATGGGAACCGAGAAGTCAAAGGGCACAAAGGTTTTCGCTCTCGGCGGAAAGATCACCAACACCGGCCTTGTTGAAATCCCCATGGGCACAACCCTGCGTGAAATCATCGAAGATATTGGCGGCGGCGTTCCCAACGGCAAAAAGTTCAAGGCTGCTCAGACCGGCGGACCTTCCGGCGGCTGTATCCCTGCAAGCCTTATCGACACTCCCATTGACTATGACAACCTCACAGCCATCGGCTGCATGATGGGTTCAGGCGGACTCATCGTTATGGACGAGGACAACTGCATGGTTGATATTGCAAAGTTCTTCCTCAACTTCACGGTTGACGAATCCTGCGGCAAGTGCGCTCCCTGCCGTATCGGCACAAAGCGCATGATGGAAATTCTCGAGAAGATCACCTCCGGCAACGGCACTCTTGAGGATATCGACAAGCTTGAAGAGCTTGCTTATTATATTAAGGAAAACTCACTCTGCGGCCTTGGACAGACTGCTCCGAACCCCGTTCTTGCAACTCTTAAATTCTTCCGTGAGGAATATATTGCTCACGTTGTTGACAAGAAGTGCCCCGCAGGCGTCTGCAAGAAGCTCCTTAACTACACAATTGACCCCGAAAAGTGCAGAGGCTGTACTCTCTGCGCCAGAAAGTGCCCCGCAGGCGCTATCAGCGGTTCGGTCAAGAACCCCCACACTATCGATACTGCCAAGTGCATCAAGTGCGGCGCATGCATGGAATCCTGCAAGTTCGGCGCAATCAGCAAAGGTTAATAGAGGAGGCATAAGCTAATGGAAATGGTAAACATTAAAATAAACAATATGCCCCTGAGCGTTCCCAAGGGCATCTCTATTCTTGAGGCTGCAAGATATGCGGGAATTGAAATTCCCACCCTCTGCTACCTCAAGCAGATGAATGAAATCGGCGCTTGCCGTATGTGCATGGTTGAGGTCAAGGGAGCCCGCTCTCTTGTTGCAGCCTGCGTTTTCCCCGTTAACGAGGGAATGGAAGTTTTCACCAACTCCGAAAAGGTCAGAAAGAGCCGCAAATATAACCTTGAGCTTGTTCTTTCAACCCATAATAAAGAATGTCTTTCCTGCGTTCGCAGCGGTAACTGCGAGCTTCAGAAGCTCTGCAAGGATTACGGCGTTGACGACGCTCACGCATTCGAGGGCGAAATGCCCGCAGCCGCATATGACGACTCCGCTCCTCATATGATAAGAGACAACAGCAAGTGCATCCTCTGCCGCCGCTGCGTTGCCGCCTGCGACAATCAGGCTATCAGCGTTATCGGCGCAAACGCAAGAGGCTTTGACACTCACATCGGCTCTCCCTTTGAGCTTCCTCTTTACGATTTCTCCTGCGTATCCTGCGGCCAGTGCATAGTCAACTGCCCCGTCGGCGCACTTTATGAGAGAGACGACACCGCAAAGGTATTTGAAGCCATTGCAGATCCCGACAAGTTTGTTATTGTCAACACCGCTCCGTCAATCAGAGTTACTCTCGGCGAAGCCTTCGGCTATGAAATCGGCACAAATGTTACCGGCAAGATGGTTGCGGCTCTGCGCCGTCTCGGCTTCAACAAGGTATTTGATACCGATTTCTCAGCCGACCTTACCATCATGGAAGAAGCCAACGAGCTTGTCGAAAGAGTTAAGAACGGCGGCGTTCTGCCCATGATTACCTCCTGCTCACCCGGATGGGTTAAATACTGCGAGCATTATTATCCCGATCAGATAGATCACCTTTCAAGCTGCAAGTCCCCGCAGCAGATGTTCGGCGCAGTTGCCAAGACATGGTATGCAAAGAAGATGAACCTTGATCCCAAGGATATCGTTGTTGTCAGCATCATGCCCTGCACAGCCAAGAAGTTTGAATGCGGCAGAGACGATCAGAGCGCAAGCGGTTACGCCGACATTGACTACGCTCTGACCACAAGAGAGCTTGCAAGAATGATTGGAACCGCAGGCATTTCGTTCAACAATCTTCCCGACGAAGAATTTGACAATCCTCTCGGCGAGGGCACGGGCGCAGGCGTTATCTTCGGCGCAACCGGCGGCGTTATGGAAGCTGCTCTCAGAACTGCGGTTGAAACTCTCACGGGCGAGGAGCTCAAGAGCGTTGATTTCACCGAGGTCAGAGGCACGGAGGGCATCAAAGAGGCTGTTTACACCGTTGCAGGCATGGAAATCAAGGTCTGCGCAGCAAGCGGACTCAAGAACGCCGAAGCTGTTATGGAAAAGGTCAAGAACGGCACGGCTGATTATCAGTTCATCGAGATCATGGCTTGCCCCGGCGGCTGCGTAAACGGCGGCGGTCAGCCCATTCAGCCCGCAAGCGTTCGCAACTTTGTTGACCTTAAAGGCATCAGAGGCAAGGCTCTCTATGAGGCAGATAAGAATCTTCCTCTCAGAAAGTCTCATGAAAGCGAAGCCATCAAGACAGTCTACAGAGAGTATTTCGAGAAGCCCGGCAGCCACATTGCTCACGAGGTTCTCCACACTCACTATGTCAAGAGAGGCAAGTATTCCAAATAAGCTCCTTTGTTTTGATTTTATGTTGTTTTATGGCTTGTATCGGGATTTTCCGGTACAAGCCATAAAAATATCCACCCGATCACCGATAAGGTGAAAGGGTGGATATTTTTTGCTTGTTCAGATTAAACTATCTTCCAAATAAGCTGCAAAACAGTATTTACAACGGAGAATACGAAATTCGTAAATTTCCATGTAACCTTGATGTTGAGCTTCGCAAGAAGATTTGTAATAAAGCTGTCAACGGCGTTACTGCCGACCTTATCCGTCGGGGCGGCGTCCTCTGTCTTTTCAATTGCAAAGCTGTCAACTCTCTCCGCCTTGCCGTCGATTACTTCATAAGCGTTGTAATAGAGTCTGTCGCCGTCAACGGTTATTGCCGAGAACATCGGATATTCGCTGTTGACAATAGCCTCCGCTCTCGGGAACAGCTTGTCGGTAGCCTTAACATCCTTTGTCTGATAGACCTTAACGCCCGAGGTGCCGCAGATTGAATAAATTGTGCCCTTGGGGTTATATTTCATGCGGTATTCAAGCCCGCCGAACTGTGCATTTCCGCTTCTGACGGGAACAACGGCGTTAGCGTTCAGAGCGTCGGTTCTGAGATAGACATGGTCGTGACCCTGAAGCACCATATCAACTCCGAGATACGGGAGCAGAGCGCTGAGCTGACTTCTCATGCCGACAACATCATCGTCGTCATAGTGCGAGCCGTTGGAATAAAGCGCCTTGTGGAGCACAACGATTTTCCACTTTGCGTTGCTCGACTTGATATCGTTCTTCAGCCATTCAAGCTGGGTGTCGCTGAGCTTATCGTCAACGATATCGTTGGTGTTGAGCACCGTGAAATGAACGCCGTTATAATCATAGGAATAATAAACGCCGGAATCCTCATCCTGCTCGGGAACATTCGGAAGCTCGAAGTTCTCGGTTAAAACCGCACCCTTCTTCTCATGGTTGCCGGTCGTGGGCATGAACGGAAGATCCATGAATGCGTCTGTTGAATTGAGGAAGTAGTTCCAATACTTGAAGTTTGTTCCCAAATCGACCTGATCGCCGCAGGAAACAACAAATTTTCCGTCGGGATAAAGCTCTCTCGCCGTTCCGATAACCTCTGAATAGGTCTCGTAATGGCTCGCTCTCTGAGCCTGCGGGTCGGAGAGATAGAAGAAGGTGAAGCCCTCGCCGTTTCCGTCGGCAGTTTCAATAACTCCCGTGTCGCTCCACCAGCCACGCTCTGCATCGCCGACTCTGTAGCAATATTTTGTGCCGGGAGTCAGACCCGAAAGCTTAACGGTGTGCTTGACATAATCCTTTGAGAAGTCAAGCAGTCCGATAATTCCGAGATCTGCGCCGGGATAGGATTTTGAAACCGTCTCGCTTTTTGCGGTAATTCTGTCATCCTTTGTTGCCCTGCCCGTGAAATCGGGATTTTCGCTGTAGGGCAGAAGCTCGATATCCGAGCCCTCAACGCTGTATTTCGTTACCCAAGTGATATTTACTTCCGATTCCGAATTGTCACCAAGCGTAACGGCAATGTTTGCGGGAGCTCTGAAATTCTCCTTGGTCGCTTCAACCTCAACGGGGCCGCTGTAGGTCATTGAAAAATCCTTGTCGGATTTCTCCTCGGGGTTATCGTCATAAAGGAACGATGAAAGCATCCAATTAATTGTTCCGCCCCATGACTCAAACTGGCTGTAGGTCAGGTATTCGTCAACAACAAGAGTGTCAATTATCTCGTTGATTGAGCCGTAACCGTCGGGAACAACGGGGAGAGAAAGCACGCTGTCAATGAGATTACAGAAGCTGTTGTCTCCGCCGAGAAGCGCTTCAACCGTGCCCTGAAGTATTCTGCCGAAAACATAGAAAAGAGTTTTGGGCGGGAACAGCGAGCCGGGGTTGAAATCGATATTTGAAAGAATCTCATTCTCGATAAGGTCGGTAATAAGAACCTCTCTGAGAAGATTGAACACCTCAACGGCAAGCTCGCCGCTGTCAAAGCGTTCAAGAATATCGGCAATGTAAGGATATTTTGAGCTGTCCTCGTTGCCGTCATAATATGTCAGCATGACCGTTTCGGCAAATTCGCCGAAGGTGCAACCCTCCGCATTGACTTCATAGCCGAGCTTTTCGCTGACCATTGTTGCGGGCAGGTCGCTGAGCCTGTAATTTAAAATCTTATTAATCAGAGTTTCAAGCTTTACAACGGTTTCTTCGGGGTGATTGACATAAACCTCGTCAATCTGACCTGCAAGGTCGCCGATAAAGCCCATAAGGTTCTGACTGACGGTCAGAATTTCAACGGGTCCGAGTTCAAGGCCGTTCGTGCCGAGAGCGTCAACAATAATTTTTTCAACATCAATGCCCTTTTCTCCGAGGTAGCCGAGCAGACCGCCTGCCTGCTGAATATCGCCAAAGATATCGCTTATCATCGGGTCAATCATGCCCATAACAAGCTCGTTAACGCCGCCCTCGCCGAAGGTTCTCTCATAGGAATATGTATATTTGAACGGCTTTGCGTATTCAACGCCGCTGTCGCTGACAACGGGCTGATATTCGTCGATATCGTGGCATTCCGCATCAATTTTAACATTATCTCCGTCGGAAACGATGTCAACGGTGCGGTAGTAGTTGGGGAAGCCCGAAAGCGTCGGGGTCAGAATATCGCTTATTGTCTCGCCGTTATCGGAAACATGAGAATTGATGTCATTCGCATGAAGATGACCCGTAAAAACATAGCGCATGCCTGCGTCGGCATAAGCATCGGCAATTCTGAGCCAATCCTGAACGACAAAAGCCCAGAGAGTTGCTTCCTCAATATCCGTGTGAGGGATAAGGTTATGGTGCTGAAGTCCGATAACCGTAAGGCCGTTATCCTTTGCCTTTTTGCACTCGTCAACAACCCATTTGAGCAGATCGTCGCCGACCCTGCCGTCTGTCAGATGCTCGTCGCCCTTAGCGCCGTTATCCTCGCTGTACATGCAGGTGTCAACGGCAATAAGTCTGTAGCCGCCGAGCGTTGCCGCATAGGAGAGCATTCCGCCCTTGTTGCCCTCTGCGGGCACAAAGAAGCTGTCAGCAAGGTCATAGCCGAGGTTTGCATAAATCTGCCTGAACTGCTCGGGAGAAGTTTTTTCTGCCTGAGTTTTTTCTCCGCTCTCAAACGAGCAGGCGTTGCTGTTTCTGATATCATGGTTGCCCGGAGCAACAAGAACCTGAATGCCCGTTTCCGCTTCAAAAGCTTCAAGCCTTGCCGCAAGAGCCTTGTGACCCTCAAGCTCGCCGTCCTTTGTCAGGTCGCCGGGAATAAGAACATAGTTTTCTCCGCCCTGAACCGCACTTCTGAGAATGCCGTCAAGCGCATTGTCAAGCAAAGAATCCGTGTCGTCATATTCCTTGTGTTTTTCCTGCACAAACTCCTGCCACTCGTCTCCCTTATCGCCTTTAAGCACCTGCGGATAATAATGGATATCCGAAAGCACGCCGAGATGAATTGCGCTTGTGTCGGCGCTGACCGACATCGGTATGCACGCAATAAGCAAAGCTGCTGCAAGCACGGCGCTTATCAGCTTCAATGGGATTTTTTTCGTTTTCATTTTCTTTCCTCCGTCAGATTGTTTTCAAAAGCGGACCGACGCCCTTAATTGCTTTGGGAATGCATTTAAGAATCTGTCTGACTCCGCCTTTTTCTCCGTTAAGAATTTTAAGAAGTCCCTCAGCGATGGTTTCGCTGAATACTCCTCCGCTCATGCTGATAAAATCACGGAAAGGAGTTTCGACCGCAATTGCCCTTGCCATGCCTGCGGGAACGACCTTAACAAGCAGATTGTAGAGCTTTTTGCCGTTCTTTGTGTGGCTTGCGTTTTCAAAGTTATCGCTGAGATCGATGGGCAGATCCTTGCTCTTGACTTTCGGCGGAAGCTCTCTGCCGAGAAGCGCAACATACTGGTCATCGGGAACGCTCTGAACATCGCCCGTATAATAAGCGGGAGCTGTCTTTGAATAATCGGGGATGTCAACGGGCTGAGCCTTGACATTGACCGAAGCCGAAAGCCTGATATCTGCGCTTGATGCGCCGACAAGGATTTCAAAATCGCCGCTTTCAACGCACCAATCGTTGATATTTACATTGAAGAAAGCGAAAGCTCTCTTTGAAAGCTCAATTGAAACTTCCTTTGTTTCGCCCGGCTCAAGCCAAACCTTTTTGAAACCTTTCAGCTCCTTGACGGGTCTGAAAACCGTGCTTTCTTTGTCGGCAACATAGAGCTGAGCAACTTCTGCGCCTGCAACCGCTCCCGTGTTCTTAACCTTGAACGAAACGGTAAGAGTATCGTTTTCGTCCATTTCGTTTTTGTCAAGCTTCAGGTCGGAATATTCAAATGTCGTGTATGAAAGACCGAAGCCGAACGGATAGCGAACCGCTTTGTTTGCTTTATCATAATATCTGTAACCGATATAAACGCTCTCTCTGTATTCAACCGAAGCGGGGTTGCCGGGGAAATTATTTCTTGCGGGAGTGTCGTCATAAGACATCGGATAAGTTTCCGCAAGCTTACCGCTGGGGTTAACCTTGCCCGAAATAAGGTCTGCAACCGCTCCGCCGCCTGCCTGACCGCCGAGGTATGAATGGAGAATTGCGCTGACCTCGTCATTCCACGGCATTTCAACGGGTGAACCGCCCGCAAGAACGATAATTACGTTTTTATTAGCTTTAAGAATTGCGCTGACAAGCTCGTTATGAGCGGCGGGGAGATCCATTCTCTGTCTGTCGTAGCCCTCCGCCTCGTATTCGTCGGTCAGACCGATGAACACAAGCGCAGCTTCGCACTTTGCGGCAAGAGCAGCGGCTTCCGAGATGTGAGCGGCGTTTTTCTTTGCCTTTTTCTCGGAAAGCTCGTAGCCCTGAGCAAACTCAACATCGTAGCCCTCTTTTTTAAGCTCCTCAAGGGCATTGTCAAGCTTGGTGGGAACAATGTGGGAGCTGCCTGCGCCCTGATATCTCGGGGTTCTCGCAAGCTCGCCGATAACCGCAACCTTTCCGCCTTTTTTGAGGGGAAGAATGCCGTTATTCTTCAAAAGAACCATTGACTGCGCCGCAATTTTTCTTGCAAGCGGCTGATCGTCAAGGTCGTTATACTGATAATCCTTCTTTGCGCCGTCCGCCGCCTTTTTGATAAGGTTCAGAACATTCAGCGCTCTTTCGTTAACAACCGCTTCGTCAAGCTCGCCGTTTTTGACTGCTTCAACGATTTTGCGTGTTCCCGAGCCTGTTGACGAGGGCATTTCAAGGTCGTTGCCGTTTTTGAAGCCGAGAACTCTGTTATTGACTGCGCCCCAGTCGCTGACTACAACGCCGTCAAAGCCCCATTCGTCACGGAGAATCTCAATCTGAGTATGCTTATTCTCCGAGCCGTGAGCGCCGTTTATTTTATTATAAGAATTCATTACCGTCCAGGGCTTCGCCTTTTTAACGGCAATTTCAAACGCCGTCAGATAAATTTCACGGAGAGCTCTTTCGTCAACAACCGAATCGCAGGTCATTCTGCGGGTTTCCTGGCTGTTGGCGGCAAAATGCTTGAGCGAAGTGCCCACGCCCATTGACTGAACGCCGTTGATAAGACCCGCCGCAAGCTCGCCCGCAAGCACGGGATCTTCCGAAAAATACTCAAAGTTTCTGCCGCAGAGCGGAGAACGCTTCATGTTAACACCGGGGCCGAGGAGCACGCCGACTTCTTCTTTAAGGCATTTTTTGCCGAGAGCCGTTCCCATTTCATAAACCAGCTCGGGATCCCATGAGCAGGCGGTTGTTGCCGCCGTCGGAAAGCTGATTGCGGGGACACTGCATGAAAGGCTGCTGCCTTTTTTGGAATAATCCTTTTTTCTCAGTCCGTGAGGGCCGTCGCAAACCGTGATTGAAGGTATGCCGTATTTCTCCATGCCTTTTAAGTGCCAGAAATCTGCGCCGTCACACATTGCTGCCTTTTCTTCGAGCGTCATCTGCGAAAGGATTTCTTTGGGGTCTTTCATTGTTATTCCTCCTGTATGTTTTCTTCAATGCCTAAAATGGTATCGGCGTTGCCGCCGTCAATTTCCTCAATATTGCGGAGCTTTTTGCGGATTATATCGTTGCGCTTGCCCGCTTCGTCAAGGGATTTGCCCGCTTCGTCTATCTTCTGCCTTGCCTTTTCAAGCACAACGCCGAACTTGTCATACTGAACCTTCGCCGCCGCAAGCAAGGTGCGAACCTCGTTCGCCTTTTCGTTTATCGCAACGGCTCTGAAGCCGAGCGAAAGGGAATTGAGCAGGGCAGTCACCGTTGTCGGCCCTGCAATCATTATGTTGTATTCGCTTCTGATTTTCTCCGATATGCCCGAGCGTGACGAGGCTATTTCGGCATAAAGCCCCTCGGTTGCAAGGTACATTATCGCAAACGGAGTTGTCAGCGGAACATTGATATATTTCGTTATCATCTTCGCTTCGCCGAGAACCCTCGCTTCAAGCGCCTTTCGGGCGGCGGCAAGAGCCTCCGCATCCGCCGAATCGGCGGCGTCGCAAAGACGGACATAATCCTCCATCGGGAATTTTGAATCTATCGGCAGATATGTGACCCTGCCATCCTGCTCGCCCGAGGGAATGCGAACCGCAAATTCAACCTTGTCCTTTGAGCCGGGAACGCAGACGAAATTGGTTTCGTACATTCCGGGAATTGTCTGGTCAAGGATTGCTCCGAGCTGAACCTCAGCCCATGTTCCCCTCGCCTTGACATTTGTTAAAACCCGATTGAGCGTTGTGACATTGGCGGTCACGCCGTTTGAAAGCTCTTTCATCTCGCCGAGGGATTTATAGACATTTTCGAGCCTGTCTGAAACGGTTTTGAACGAGCTGTCAAGCCGCTGAGACAGAGTTGAAGTCAGCTTTTCGTCAACGGTCAGACGCATCTGCTCGAGCTTTTTCTCGTTGCTCTCACGCATTCTTTCAACCGCTTCGGTCACGGCTCTGCTCTGCTTTTCGTTCTGCTCAATATTGTTGAGCCTTATGGCGTTCAGAGATTCGATAAGAACCTTTTCGCTTTTGCCCGCCTGCTCGGCGTTATCAAGCCTGAGCTTTTCTATTTTTCCGCTCATTTCGGAGAGCTTTTCGGCGGTTTCCGCTCTCATATACTGCTGACCCGCCTGCATTTCACGGCGACTGCGTTCAAATTCAGAGCCGAGAGAGCGTGAAAGCTCGGCGGTTTTTTCGCCTAATCCGTCAATTTTTTGCTCAATCCCGGAGCTGTTGCCTTTGCCCTGCCTTGCGAGCAGAACAATCAGCAAAACGATAACAGCCGCAAGCATGGCGACAATAATATATTCCACGCCAACTCCCCCATTATTTATGTTATATCGTTAATAATACCATATATATGAAGAATTGGCAAGAGTTTTTGACCGATGAATCTCAAAAAAATGTTGCTTCGGATTTATTGCGGATTTTGTAATTTTATTAAGAAAATTCTAACAAATCTAAGGCTTCTCTAACATCGGATTAAAGAGCGTTTAAACCCATTGACGGGGCGTTTTTCGTCCGCTATAATGCAGACATCACCTGACGGAAGCGAGTTGATGCAAAAGAAAAACGACCATTCGCAAATATCAAAATCACAAAAAGAGGGAGACAAAAGATGAACAGAATCATTCAAAAAACAACATCGGTTATTCTCAGCC
>JAEDKI010000140.1 GCA_016295895.1 Clostridiaceae bacterium
CGAGGATATTCTACATTATTTTCATAATTAAGTCAACTTTTTTTAAAAATAAAATATTAATAAATATCTGATATAACTGTTGACAGTTTTAATTAAAAAATGTAAAATCAAAAGGTAGAGGTGATGACGGTTGAAAATATTGCAAAGGGGCTTCAATTATTCTCAGGACGGCCCCGGTAACAGGCTTGTCTATCATCTTCAGGGCTGCAATTTTGCTTGCAGATGGTGCTCGAATGCCGATAGCATTCCGAGAGAAAACCCTGCGGCTAAGGATTGCTCCGTTGACGAAATTTTTGACGAAATCATGCGAAGCCGAATGATGTTTTTTGACGGCGGCGGCGTGACCTTTACTGGCGGAGAGGTTTGCGTTCAGTCAGACGAACTTATTGAGCTTTTAAAGCTCCTGAAGCAGAACGGAATTCACACGACGATTGAAACCAACTGTTCATTGCCCGAGGTGCGTGAGGTTGCCAGATATGTCGATTACCTGATTGCCGATTTTAAGCATTATGACAGCGAAATTCATCAAAAATGGATAGGCTTGCCGAATGATTCGGTAAAAGAAAATATTGCATATTTTCTTGAAAGCGGCAGGCAGATTCATATAAGGATTCCCGTTATTCATAAAATAAACGATGAGCCTGAGGGCTTCGCAAAATTCTTTTCCCGGTTTGATTCGTCAAATGCGGTCTTTGAATTTCTTGCTTATCACGAGTTCGGCAAGGATAAGTGGAAGGGCAGATATCAGATAGAGGACGGCTTTGTGACGCCCGATACAATCAAAAATTTTGATGAAACATTCAAAAAATACGGACTTAAAACCGTGAGAACATAAATTTATTCAGGGAAGTGCAGTTATTATGAATTATTGTTTTGACAGCAAAAGAATAACCGAAATGGCAAAGTCGCTTTTTGCCGAAAAGAGAGCGGGCAAACGCCTTGACGGTTGGTTCATTGCCAAAGAAGCCGAGCTGGAGCTTGCTAAAAAATATGACGGAGAGAACGAAGAAGTCAAAAAGGCTCTCATTCTTAAAGATATAGTCAAGACAATTCCGCTTTATCTGAGCGATTATCAGATTTTTGCAGGAACTCAGGACGATGCATTTGCAAGAAGCTATGCGCTGATCAATCCCGCATTTAAGGTTGAAGAATTCAGCGGTTACTGTGACCCTACGGCGGTTTTTGACGATATCGAGCCGAACGGTGAGTTCACCGCCGAGAGGATTGACAAGGTCAGAAAAGAATTTGCAGAAACCGAATATGCCGAAAAGCTCAGAGAGGTTTACGGCAAAGCAGAGTGCTACACGAAAGAGGTTATATTCTTCTTTGAGCAGGTAACGGGTCACCTTATCCCCGACATGCGCTATGCGATAAAATACGGCGTTAAGGATATGATAAAGAAAACCGAGGGCAAAGAGGGCAACGGTTATAAGGCTTTTGCAATCGCTCTTGAATGCGCTCCGATTCTTGCAAACCGTTATGCCGACATGGCAAAGGAAAAGGCTGCAACGGCTTCGCCCGAAAGAAAAGCAGAGCTTGAACTAATGGAGAAAACTCTCCGTAAGGTTCCCGAAAACGGAGCCGAAAATCTCTATGAAGCAATTCAGTCCTTCATGATTATGTGGCAGATTATGTGCCTTGAGCAATCGCCGAACCCGTTCGCTTTTTCGGTCGGCAATGCTGACAGAATTTTTGAGCCTTACAGAAACGGTCTTGACCGTGAGACTGCCGCATCGCTTTTCAAGCATTTTCTTGTTTTCTTCAATGTTGCCGACAGAAGCTGGGCGATTTCGCAGAATATCATCGTCAGCGGTCGTGATCTTTGCGGCAACGATCTGACAAATGAAACAACCTATGCGCTCATGGACGCATATTATGACATGAACCTGCCTCAGCCGATTCTTTCGGTTAAGCTTCATAAGAACACCCCCGCAAAGCTTTATGAGGAGATGGGCAAATTCCTGTTCACTCCCGGCACGCTCACTCCGTCATTCTTCAATGACGATTCGCTGTTCACCGTGCTTTCGTCAAAGGGCGTTGCGGACGGCGACCTTGCCGATATTTCAATCGCAGGCTGTCAGGAGCCGCTTATCATGGGCAAGGATAACGGCAACACAACCAACAGCTGGCTGAATCTTCCCAAGATTCTTGAAATGACTCTGACCGGCGGTGTTTCGGCAATAACGGGCGAAAAGCTTGTTGATGTTGAAAAATGCGAGCTTGAAAATGTCAGAGAAGCGTTCTATGAAAATGTTAAAAAATTTGTTGCCGAAATGGGCAAGGCGGCAAACGGAGCTTCCGCAGCTCTTTCAACTCAGAGAGTGCCGTTCCTTTCATGCCTTATGGGCGGCCTTGAAAACGGCATTGATGCAAGAGACATTCACGAGCAGGGAACAGAGTATAACGGCAGCGGTTGCCTTATTCACGGCGTTTCGGTTATCGCCGACAGCTTTGCCGCTATAGACAAACTCCTTGCAGAGAGACCGCAGGATAAAGAAAAACTTGTTGACGCAATGAAAGCGGATTTCAAAGGCTATGAGGAACTGCGTGACTTCCTGCTTTCGGCAGATAAATTCGGCAACAACATTAAAAAGGTTGATGAAGAAGCGGGCGAAATTGCCTCAAAGGTTGCAGATATCGTTTCATCAACCAAGAACTACCTCGGCAACCCGTTCAGACCCGATTTCAGCTCGCCCTCAACCCATTTGCTTTACGGCTATTGGGTCGGAGCAACGCCCGACGGCAGAAAATCAAGAGATATGCTCGGCTACGGTGTTGACCCGCTCTACGGAAGCGCAGAAAACGGTCTCGGTTTCCGTATGCTCTCAAATATGAACATGCCCTTTGAAAAGATGAACGGCGGCTACGCTTCACATCTCGGCATTGACCCCAAATATTTCAAATCCGGAACATATGAGGAAAAGGGTATTGAATTCAGAGATAAGGTCATTAATCCTTTGTTCTTTAACCCGATGAAAGACGGCGTTTCGCCTTTCTATCTTTATGTCAATGTCACAACTGCCGAAATTCTCAGAAAGGTGCTTGCAGACCCGAAAAAATATGCACCGAGCGGAGTTTACATCATGAGAATCCACGGCACATTTGTTAACTTCCTTGACCTTTCGCCTGCAATTCAGCAGGATATCATAACAAGGCTTGATCCGAACTCGGCTTCGATGGCGTAAGGTGAAATTATGAATATAGTCGGAATTGATATCGGAACAACAAGCATCTGCGGCGTTGCGGTTGATATTGTCAGCGGCGATATCGTCAAATCCGTGACAAAACAGAATAATTCATTCATTAATTCCGAAAAGGAATATGAAAGAATTCAGGATACCGAAGAAATCATGCGGAGCGTTACCGGGCTTCTTTCGGAGCTTGACGCAGAAAACGCCATCGCAATCGGTTTTTCGGGTCAGATGCACGGCATAGTTTATGTTGACGAAAACGGCTCTGCGTTAAGTCCGCTTTATACCTGGCAGGACGCAAGAGCGGCGCTGGATTTCAAAGGCGGAAAAACCTATGCTCAGGCTCTCGGCTGTTTTGCGGGCTACGGTCTTGCAACGGATTTTTATAACGAGCAGAACGGGCTTATTCCCGAAAATGCGGTGTGTCTCTGCACGGTTGCCGATTATGCGGCAATGAGAATCTGCGGGCTTAAAAAGCCTCTCGTTCATATCACAAACGCCGCAAGCCTCGGGTGCTTTGATATAAATGAAAACCGTTTCAAAATCGATAATCCGAGACTTCCGGAGGTTACGGCTGAATTCAAGGCAATCGGCGAGTATAAGGGCGTTCCCGTCAGTGCCGCTCTCGGCGACAATCAGGCGAGTTTCATCGGCTCGGTCTCCGATTCGGAGGACGCTTTGATAAATGTCGGAACGGGTTCGCAGATTTCGTGGCTTTCCGCTTCGCCCGTTGACGGCGGTGGACTTGAAACAAGACCGTTTGACGGCAGAAATTATCTTGCGGCAGGCTGTGCGCTTTGCGGCGGCAGAGCGTTCGCAATGCTTGAACGCCTTTTCAGAGAAATTGCTTCGCTTGCAGGTGATAATACAGACAGTCTTTATCCTCAGATTGACAGACTCCTTGAGACCAAAACCGAAACAACGCTTTCGGCGGACTGCCGTTTCTGCGGAACAAGAAGCGACCCGAATATCAGAGGCTCGATAGGCAATATCAGCGAGAATAATCTGACAGCCGCCGACCTTGCATTTGCCGTTCTGAACGGAATGTCAAAGGAGCTTTACGATATGTATTCGAGCGGCGGCAAAATGGCGAAGAAGCTTGTCTGCTCGGGCAACGGAATCAGAAAGAACGCCGCACTTCGCAGAATAGTATCCGGAATGTTCGGCTGTGAGATAAAAATTCCTCTTTATGCCGAGGAAGCGTCATATGGCGCAGCCCTTGCGGCGGCGGTTGCAGGCGGAGAGTTCGGCAACATTTACGAGGCATGCAAAATTATTAAATATAAGGATGAATAACCGATGTTTTTTGATGAACCGATTTTTTTTGAAAAGAACAGAGTGTTCAGAGTATATAAAGGCGGCAAGCTTTTTGCAGATTTCTTCGGCGACGATTCAACCGACGGCAGCTATCCCGAGGAATGGGTTGCTTCAAGCGTCAGGGCTCTCAACGGGGGAAGCACGGATGTGCATGAGGGAATCTCAAAAATCAAGGGAACAGAGCTTTATCTCAACGAAGCCGTTGAAAAATATAAATCCGAGATTCTCGGCGAAAGAGAGGATATCGGAATTTTAACGAAGATTCTTGACAGCGCAATAAGACTTCCCGTTCAGGCTCATCCCGACAAGGCTTTTTCGGAAAAGTATTTTTCTTCAAAATACGGCAAGGAGGAGAGCTGGATTATCCTTGCAACAAGACCCGGTGCAAAGATTTATTACGGCTTTAAGGATGGCGTAACGCTTGAAGATTTTTCAAAAGCCGTTGATGCGAGCGAGACGGATAAAAATGCTTTTGAGCATCTGCTTTGCACGATTGATGTTAAGCCGGGTGATGTGATTTATATTCCCGCAAAAATGGTTCATGCAATCGGATACGGCTGTTT
>JAEDKI010000010.1 GCA_016295895.1 Clostridiaceae bacterium
CTTTGAGAAGCTTTCCGGCGTTTTCTTCATCAACCCTGACCGTATGAGCTTCAAGTTCAATATAAGGTGCTATCTCTCTCAGGTTCTCCGTCAAAGCTTCCGTCTTAAACAATCCGAGCTGAGAAGCTTTGTATTGCTGACGGTTCAGGTTTGAAATATCCACCCTGTCAAAATCGATAAGAATCAGCCTGCCGATTCCTGCACGGGCAAGGGAAACCGCAATGTTTGAGCCGAGGCCGCCGAGCCCGCAGACGGCAACCGTGCTTTTAGCAAAAATCCCGCAAAGCTCCTTGCCGTGGCGCTGTTCCATAGCACGAAGCATTTCTTCCTTTGAGGGAATATTGCTCATATCAGCCGCCTCCCACAAAGCTTATGACCTCAACCGTGTCACCGTCATTCAGAACGGTTTGACCGTATTGTGTTTTCGGAACAATCTCGCCGTTTCGCTCAACCACGATTCTCGCAGAATCGAAGTTTGCCGTTTCAAGATAGCGCTCAACAGTCAGCCCCGAGGCGTTCTGTTCAACTCCGTTGATAATTACCATATCAGTTTTCTCCCATAAAAAAATCGGGAAGCTGCAGATCCGGCAGCCTCCCGTAAAAATACACTTTATCCTATGTCTTCCCTACGTTGGCATTATCCAAATCAGGTTATGGGTCAAAGGTTATACCTTTTTCTCAGCCTGTAACACAAGCTCCCCTTTTCAATTGTAATTATATTATACCCTTTTTCGCTAAAAATGCAAGTATAATTTATGAGATAACTCTATTATGATTAATAAATCAATTTCAGTCGTTATAGAGGCGGATTACACGGGGCATGAAGGTACATACAACTTCATAGTTGAAGCTGCAGCACATCTCGCCGAGCTGCTCTGCGGTTATTTCCTCATCGCCGCTTTTGCCGAGAACAACGGCATGATCGCCTATCTCAACGCCGTCAATATCGGTTATATCAACCATAATCTGATCCATGCAGACCTTGCCCGTTATCGGGGCTTTTTTGCCCTTTATCAAAACAAATCCCTTGTTTGAAAACGCTCTGTTAAAGCCGTCTGCATAACCGATGCAGACCGTTGCGATAGTCCGCTTTTCGGGGGCTGTGTAGGTATGACCGTAGCCTATCTTTGTTCCTGCTTCAACCTCCTTGATATGGATAACATGGCTGACAACCTCCATGGCAGGCTTTAAGGTGATTCTGTCCTTAAAGACCTCGTCCGAGGGATACATTCCGTAAAGCGAAACGCCCATTCTGACCATATCGTAGTGCGTGTCAAAATCAATTATTGCGGCGCTGTTACAGATATGCTTAATCGGAATATTTACATTTTTCTTCTCAAGCAAAGAAATAAAGCTGTCAAATCTATCCTTTTGGCTGAGGGCGCTTGCCTTGTCGGTTGCGTCGGCGCAGGCAAAGTGGCTGAACAAGCCTTCAACCTCAACGAAAGGCAGTTCGGTTATTCTTTTAACCGTTTCTGCGCTTTCTTCGTTATCCCTGAAGCCGATACGGCTCATACCGGTATCAACCGCAACATGAATAACCGCCTTTTTGCCGAGCTTTTGAGCGGTTTGCGAAAGCTTTTCGGCGTCCTCATAGCAATAAATCGACGGAATAAGGTCATTATTTATCAGCTGTTCAAACTGGTAAGGGCTTGTGAATGACAAAATCAGAATCGGCTTCTTTATGCCCGCATTTCTGAGCTCCAAGCCCTCCTCAATGACTGCAACGGCAAAATAATCCGCTCTGCTTTCAAGAGCTTTTGCAACCCGAACCGCTCCGTGACCGTATGCGTCGGCTTTGACAACGGCAAGTGCCTTTGTGCCGGGAGCCGTTCGGCTTCTGAGAGCGTCAAAATTGCTCTTTATCGCTTCAAGGTCAATATATGCAAAGCTTCTGTGATATTCAGGTGAACGGTGTTTAATATCCATAATATCCTCCGAATAAATCAGCCGATAATGTCTTTTATCGGGCAGATTTCAATGCCGTTTGCCGCAAAGCCTGCACGGATTTTTTCAACGAAAAGCAGTGCTTTTTCGCTGTCGCCGTGAACGCAGACCGAATGCGGCTCGATTGAAATATAATTGCCGTTAACGGTTTTAACTCTTTTTTCTTTAATCATCTCAACCGTTCTTGCAACGGCTTCGTTTTCATCGGTTATCATTGCGCCGGGCTTGCTCCGTGCAACGAGGGTTCCGTCATCCTCATAGGCTCTGTCGGCAAAAACCTCGGCGGCGAACGCCGTTCCGACCTCCGAAGCCGCCTTTTGCATCTGACTGCCCGAAAGCGCAAGCAAAACAAGGTCTTTATCAAATTCATAAACCGCTTCGCAAATTGCCTTTGCAAGGCTGTAATCCTTTGCCGCCATGTTATAAAGTGCGCCGTGGGGCTTAACATGAGAAAGCTTTATTCCCTGCGACGAGCAGAATGCGGCAAGTGCGCCGATCTGATAAGTCATCATCGCTTTGACCTCAGCGGGAGAAGCATTTAGATTGCGTCTGCCGAAGCCGACAAGGTCGGGAAAGCCCGGGTGCGCTCCTGCGCAAACGCCGTTTTGTTTGCAAAGCTCAACGGTTTTGCTCATTATCAGCGGATCGCCCGCATGGAAACCGCAGGCAATGTTTGCCGAAGAAATCAGCGGTATTATTTTATCGTCAAGCCCGGCTTTATATGCGCCGAAGCCCTCGCCGAGATCTGAATTCAAATCTATTTTATACATGAAATCAATCCTTTAAAAGCGTATTCCTGACATCGGTAATAAACATGTGACCGGGTGCATGAGAAATGGCGATTGACGGCTTTGCGCTCATAACCGCCGATTGAGGAGTAACTCCGCAGCACCAGAAAACGGGAACCTCGCCCTCGTTGACCGTTACGCTGTCGCCGAAATCGGGCTTTGAAATATCCTTTATGCCGATTGCGGCAGGGTCGCCGATATGTATCGGTGAGCCGTGAACACGGGGCATTGAAGCCGTGACGGTCACAGCCTTGATAACCTTATCACGGGGAATCGGTCTCATGCTGACAACCATTTTTCCGTGAAATATTCCCGCTCTTTCGCATTCGATATTCGTCAGGAACATCGGAACATTTTTGTTTTCTTCAATGTGTCTGACGGGAACTCCGCCCTCAAGCAATTCAGCCTCAAACGAGAATGAACAGCCGATAAGGAAATAGACAAAATCGTCTCTCCAGAACTTGTCAATGTTCGTGTATTCCCCTGTCAGAACGCCGTTTTCATAAACTCTGTATTTCGGGATATCGGTTGCGATATCCGCACCCTCTGCCATGAATTTTGTTGCTCTGCTTCCGACATCTCCAACCTCTAAAACGGGGCAGGATTTGGGATTGCGCTGAGCAAAAAGCAGAAAGTCATAAGCATATTCACGGGGGAGAATCAGCAGGTTTGCCTGCGCATAGCCTGCGCACATTCCGCTGGTCTGACCCGTTATTTTTTCTTCTCTTATCAACTGCCTGACCTCGGCAGGAGACATTTCCGAATAATTCATTGAAATCACCTTATTTTGCAAACATAAGTCTGTATTCAAGCTTGCTGAAATATTTCTGTTCTTTGATATTGATCTTCTCGGCTTCTTTTTGAGAAATACGGATAAATTTCACCGTATTGCCCGGCTGAAGCTGAGCAAGATATTTTAAATCGGGGGTTATGACGGTTGCAATTTTTGCATATCCGCCCGTCGTCTGTCTGTCCGCCATCATAACTATGGGTTCGCCCGACGAGGGAATCTGAACAGAGCCTGTCACAACGCCGTCTGAAATAATATCAACGCCGTTCAGGCTGCTGATTTTCTCGCCCTCCATTCGTATACCCATTCTGTCGGACTTAGCGGAAACTTTATATTCAGATGAAAAGAACTTTTTAAGCTCCGATTCCGAAAAATAATCGTCCTGAGGGCCTGCGACCGCTCTGACCTCAACGCCGGTTTTATAATCGTTGCAGGGGCTTATTTTTCTCGTTCCGAAGCAAAGCAAATCCACCGTTCCTCTTAGCGGAATGCAATCGCCCGCTTTGAGCTTTCTGCCCTCAAAGCCGCCGACGCCGCATTTGAGATTCGTTGAAACGCTGCCCATAACGGGCGGAATATCAAAGCTGCCTGCAACCGCAAGGTAGCTGCGCATTCCCTTTTGGGCGGTATTCATCGAAAGAACATCGCCCTGAGAAACATGAATGCTTTTATACATTTCAATCGGTTCGCCGTTTATCTGCGGGTTCATATCGGCACCCGTGAGGGCAATAACCGTTTCGCAGTCAAATTCGGCGGTAATTCCCGAAAGGGTCATTTCAATAACGCCCTCGCCCTGAGAATTGCCGACAAGCAGATTTGCAAGCCTTGCGGAATAAGTATCCATTGCGCCGTTGGGCGAAAAGCCCGATTGCATAAAGCCGAATCTGCCCAAATCCTGAACGGTCGAAAGAGGACCGGGAGTAATTATTTTAAGATTCATTCCGTTCCTCCCGTTATTAACACCTGATATTTTCCGCTTTCAACAAGGGCGGAAATGCGGTCATATTCTTCACGGCTTATCGGTTCAAATTTGATATAATCCCCTGCTTTATAAAGAATCGCTTCGGCTCTGTTGGGGTCATAGGGCTTGACGGGCGTTTGACCTATCAAACGCCAGCCGCCGGGAGACGCAAGCGGATAAATTCCCGTCTGAGCGCCGCCGATACCGACCGCACCGGCAGGAATAAGCGTTCTCGGGCTGTCAAGTCTCGGGGTTTCGATTCGTTTATCCATGCCGCCGAGATAAGGGAAACCGGGCAGAAAGCCGAGCATATAAATCAGATATTCCGTGCCGGAATGGATTCCGATAACCTGCTCACGGCTAAGCCCCGTGTGAGCGCAGACATCCTCGAGGTCGGGTGCAAACTCGCTTTCATAGCAAACGGGAATATGAAACACCCTTTTTTCGCCGCCCGACGAGGGAGAATAGCGTTTCATTATCTTTTCAATCTTCTTCTGAAGCTTCTTTCCGCTGATAACGGCAGGGTCATAGTAAACCGTGACCGAACGGAATGTCGGCACACAGCTTATTATCCCCGATTTTGAGTTCAAAGCAGCGGAAGAACTCAGATACTTTATTTTTGCGTTGGTTTCTTCGCTGATTTCACGGGAAAATTCAACCGTTATCGCCGAATCACCCGCAGGCAGAAAAGAAATATCGTTCATATCAGTCTCCGAAGGATTTTATCTCAATTGTTTTGTCAAACCATGTCTTGCAGGTTTCTTTAAGACCGAGAGCGCTGTTGACAAGCTCTTTCATAAGAGTAACAATCGAGCAGGTAATTTCTGTTCCGAAGCCGTCAATTGCGGGAATGAGCCAGCCGTACATATCAATCATTCCGCTTCTGCTCGCAGTTATCATAGCCTGCTCCTCAAGCTTTGCATCGTGCATAACCTCAGGCTTTTCAAGAATATAGGCAAGCATTGCAATCATCGCATAGCAACCCCAGTCAGATACCGTTGCGGTGATAATGTTATCAGCCTTGGTGCGAACTGCGATACCTCCGCCGCAGCCGCAACGGCAAGCGCCGGGAGCGGCATAGGGAATGTTCTCGTTAAGATAATCCCCAATCGTACCCATGCCGATTTCGTTGCCCAGATCGCCGATTGCGATATTGAGAACGCCCATTTCTTTAAGCTTATCAAAAAGGATATCCTGCTTTGCTTCAATCTCGGTAACATCAAGTCCCGTTGCGTTGTGATAAACGCCCTTTGCGTTTTCGCCGGGGCATTCAATGCTGATAACCGCCTTGGGAACTCCCTGAGCGATAATCGAATCGGCGCATTCAGCCGCCTTTGCCTTATCCTTCGTGAAGGTCAGAACGCCCATTGAAACGGGATACTCCATGAGCTCCTCAACGGATTTATAAAGATGCAGACCTACGCATGCCGAAAGGTTTTCAACCGCTTTGAGGTTATCCTCGGGGCAGATGATAACAGGCTTTGCGCCGAACGCCTTAACAAGCGCACGGGCAAGCAGAACGGAGCTGACAATACCGTCCATCTCTGCTTTTTTGAACGGAAGAAGCACAAACCCCGTCATAATATATACAAGGTCGCCCTCTTTTATCGTTTCGGCAAGCTTTTTTGCGCTGTTGACGCAGAGCGGCTCGCCCGTATATTCTCTTGAAGCTTTATAAAGGAGCTTGCAGACGCCGTAACCCCTCGGGTCAAGGTTTGAAAGGTCATCAAGGCTGCTGCCGAGATTAAGCAAGGTTATTTCCTGCTGAGTCATATTATTTTGCCTCCTCAACATCTGTTGCGGTCATAAACTCGTTATAGACATAATCCTGAATATTCTTGAGCATTTCGCTTGCCTTTCCGCCGACGGGCTTGCCGTCAACCTCGCTTGCAGCAAGGCAGAGAGAGCCTGAGGAAGAAACGATAACCTCGTCTGCATTCATCATCTCGTCAAGAGTGAACGGATGCTCGTCAACCGCATAGCCGAGAGCCTTGCAAGCCTTGATAAGGTGAGCTCTTGCGATGCCGGGAAGAATGAGGTGGTCAGTCGGAGCAGTCTGGAAAACGCCGTCCTTGATGATATGAACATTGCTGTGGGCGCATTCGGTTACTCTGTCGCCCCTGTGAAGAACGGTTTCGTCACAGCCGAGCTGCTTTGCTCTTTCGGAAGCCATAACGCTGGGAATGAGGTTAAGGGTCTTTATATTGCAATGGAAAAATCTCGTGTCCTCCATTGTTGTAAGCTTGATTTTCGCATATGTATCAACAATATCCTTGGGGATAATCGTAATCCAAAGGTTGCCTGCGCCCTCGGTGAAAACATGGTTGCGAACTCCCGTGCCTCTCGTGAGCTGCCAATAAACGAAGTTTTCGCCGGTATCCATTTTTGAAACCATGTCGTTAAGGATATCGCCGAGCTCCTGCTTTGTGTGAGGAATAACCATTTTGAGCAGAGCGGCGCTGTTGAAGAAGCGGTCAAGATGCTCATCGAGCGCAAAAATCTTATAATTTCTGCTGTAGGTTGCGTCATAAACGCCGTCGCCGAAGAAGCAGACACGGTCGTTCATGGGAACGGTCATTTCCTCAAGTTCACCGAATTTTCCGTTGTAATAGCCGAGCTTTTCCATAATCTTTTCCTCCAAAATATGTGTGTAGGTTCTTCAATAGAAAAAGGCACCAAAACATGCCGTTTCAGCGCCTTTGCTTTATAATTAGTATATGACACGAAAATTATTTTGTCAAGAAATATTATGAAACAGATAATATTTTTTGATTTTCGCCCGAATGCGCTAAAAATTTCGGTTTTATGCCGAAATTAAAGTTATTCAGCGAAATAATTTCAGTTCATTCTTGCCGCAACCTCTGCGAATGCGTCGGCAATGGTTTTCTGAGTGTCGGGACCCATTGAATTAGTCTCGTGATAATGACCGTTGCCGAATTTATCGTTGGTTTTGTTAAGATAGGGCTGAGTGGGATGAAGAACAAAATCATTGGGCGGAACAACATAGCCGGACATATCGTTTGAAACGCCGAAAACAATCAGATTCGGGTCGTTCGCTATCTCTGCGAGGGGTTTGGGATTGATTTCTCCGCCCTTGCCGACGGGCGATTTGTCGGCGGTGAGATAACTGCCGTAAACCGTTGAAACGAAGCTTTCGCCGGGAAGAAGCAGGATTTTAACTCCGCCTATTGACATATATGTCATTTCGGTCATCATTGCGATGCCGATATCGCTTTTATCGCAGGGATAAGCCTTAAAGCTCATAACATGGCGCATTGCAAGCAGAGTCAGAACATAGTTGCCGACGGGCAGATAAAACGGCTGCTGAATGATTTTCATTTCGGGCTTGAGTTCAACATCGTTATCGATTTTTTGAGAAGCGTCGGCAAGCATTTTTGCCTGAAGCTTTATGCAGTTGACTCTGTCATCTTTGTCAAACTCTGCGACATCCATTGCGCCGATTGCACCGATTCCGAAAAGAACATCCGCTCCGTTCTCTGCTTTTATCTGCTCACGCATAAAATACGGATATTCGCCGCTGAGCATACGGTTGCCGCCGCCGAGAGAATTGGGGTGACCGCCGAAATTCATAATCCAGATATCGTTTGAGCCGTCATCGGGCACAAAGCGAAGCCTTGAAAGGACTTCATGCTTGTCGGTGAAGCCTCTGCGGGTGTAAAGTCCGTCCTTGACGGTTATATTTCCGCTGAAAAGCTTTCCCGATTTCCTGCTTTCATATGCTTTTTCGGAAACCTCAACGGCTTTCTTCATCAGCATATCCATATATTCGGGGTCTTTGCCGTCGGAGGGGATTCCGAGAGCATTTGCCTTGCCCCAATAGCCGAGAGTGTCGATGCCCGAATGGCTGTGAGTGCAGCTGAAATTGATGCACTTGCAGCCCTTGATTTTGGGCGAAGCCATAATCATCGAGCGGATTTTGTTAATTTCTATTCTCGTCATGCCGACGATATCTGCGCCGAGCCAAAGCATACCTTCGTCGCTGCCGCAGTCAATCCAGACTGCGCTTATGTAAACGGGAGAGAGAACTCCCTCCATTTTATGACCCGAGCCGTGACCCGCAATCCAATATGTTTTGCCGCTGTTCAGATCGGGCATTATTTCGTCACGGGCAAAGCCCGCTCTGTAGCCCGAGCCGCCGAATTTCAAGGTTTCAGCCTTTTCAATCTTCGGAGCAGTCTCATTTTTGCAAACCTTTTTGCCGTAGTTTTTGGTAATTGCGGCAATGCCTTTTGAAGCAAGATCCATTATATTCATATTCTTCACCTTTCCTTTTGGTTCAGCAGTTTTTGCCGAATTTATAAATGCTCTGCGACTCGATATCAAAATTCGGCAAAATAACGGGCGGAATTCCCGCATTGACCGTCAAAGACGATATCATCGTTCTCGCATAAGGGAACAGCTCCTTATATGTCTGAACATGGAGCAGTTCTTTTTTGATTTCGGGGTTATAGTTGAATATTCCGAGAATAACGGCTTTGATATAAAATTTATCCTTATCCGCCTTGTCATATACCTCAACGGTAAATTCACCGATGCAGGTATTGTTCGGAGAATATTTGACATTATAGGAATACTTATTTTCAAATTCTATTCTTGCACCGTTCTCATGCTTGTTGACAAACTGAATTTCTTTAGCCTTAAAAGCTCTGAAAGTTACATTATTAGGCATATCAAAGCACCTCTGCCTTCTCAATGACTATCGGCTCAACGGGAACCGACTTATTTCCGTCTGCGCCGATAGTTCTTTCTGTTTCAAGGAACGAATCAACAACCTCCATGCCCTTGATAACCTTGCCGAAAGCGGCATAACTGCCGTCAAGGAAGGTTTCATCGCCGTAGCAGATAAAGAACTGAGAAGAAGCGGAATTGAAATCATTTGAGGTTCTCGCCATTGATACAACCCCTCTTGTGTGAGAGAGTGTGTTCTGTCTGAAGCCATTCTGAGCAAACTCGCCGAAGATTTTATCCTTACTGCCGCCCATTCCCGTTCCGTCGGGGTCGCCGCCCTGAGCCATGAAATCATCAATGACTCTGTGGAAGGTCAGGCCGTCATAGAAGCCGTCGGATACAAGCTTAATAAAGTTATCAACCGTCTGAGGAGCATATTCGGGATAAAGCTCAATAATAAACGAGCCGCCGTCTTTCATCGTGAATTTAACCTGAGGATGCTCGCCGTCGGAAACCGTTTCCGAGCCGTATTCAATGCCGGGCTGAACAAGTTCCGATGTTGTGTCATTCGGAGCGGTTGTTGTGACATCGCTTTCGCCGCCCGAGCAGGAGGCAAAAAGAAGCAAAATTCCGAGAATCAAAGCCGCTGATTTTATTATCCTTTTCATATTATCAATTCTCCGTTCGTATTATGTTCAATTCATTATACAATTAATAAAATAAAATATCAACAGTTTATTGAGATTGTTAACCGAAATTTTGCAATTTGAGATTTCGGAATTGCATATCTGAACGGTTTAAAAATGAAAAAGAAAAGCTCCCGCCGAAAAAGCGGGAGCCGAAAAGCTTATAATATTTGACCCAAGAATTAATAGTTTTCTTTTCTGACCTCGAAGAAGCTCTGAGGATGGGCGCACACAGGGCAGACATCGGGAGCTTTTTTGCCGATTACAAGGTGACCGCAGTTGCGGCATTCCCACATTGTCTCCTCTGATTTTTCAAATACCTTCTGCATTTCAACATTGTTGAGCAAAGCTCTGTAGCGCTCTTCGTGCGATTTTTCAATTGCGCCGACCATACGGAATTTTTCCGCAAGCTCCGTGAAGCCTTCTTCTTCGGCTTCCTTGGCAAAGGTTGCGTACATATCGGTCCACTCATAGTTCTCGCCCTCTGCGGCGTGAAGCAGGTTTTCCGATGTGCCTCCGAGCTCGCCGAGAGCCTTGAACCACATTTTTGCGTGCTCTTTTTCGTTATCTGCCGTTGCAAGGAAGATTGCGGCTATCTGCTCATAGCCTTCTTTTTTTGCAACAGAAGCAAAGTAGGTGTACTTATTTCTTGCCTGTGACTCACCTGCGAATGCTGCCTGAAGATTCTTTTCGGTTTTTGTGCCTTTGAGTTCCATTTTAGTTTCTCCTTTTCTTTCGTTTTCAGTTTCTTCAACTCTTTCAAAGTCGGATGCAGGGTGCTTGCAGAGCGGGCAGATAAAATCTGCGGGAAGCTCGTCACCCTCGTATATATAACCGCATATTGTGCAGCGGTAATATACCTTTGCGGCGTTTTTCTTTTCGGGCTTCGGCTTGATGTTCTTATGATAATAATCATAAGTTACGCTCGTTTCAGCCGAAAGCTCGTCGCAATCCGTAACCTCTGCGATAAACAGAGTGTGTGATCCGAGGTCTGTTGCTGAAATGACCTTTGCGGAAATAAATGCGTTGGTGTGCTCGGTGATGAAATAAATACCGTTTTCGCTGCGTTTGACGGCTTCATAACCCTCAAACTTGTTAACATTGCTGCCGCTTGCAAAGCCGAATTTCTTGAAAATATCAAACGGTGCAGAGGTTGTCAGAATGCTGACATTGAATTCTCCGGTTGCAATAATCATATCATGGGTTTTGTTTGCCTTGTTGACTGCAACCGAGATTCTGTTGGGGGTTGATGTGACCTGAGAAACGGTGTTGATAATACAGCCGTTATCAAAACCGTTTTCACGGGCGGTCAGAACATAAAGTCCGTAACCGATTTTAAACATTGCTTTTGTGTTCATTGAAATCTCATCTCCTGTTTAAAAATTTAAAATTCCGATAGCGTCGGAAATACTTTTTTCCATTGCAAGCTGACCGTAAGCGTCAACCTCTTTTTTGTTCTTCTCGCCGTGAGTGAGACAGCCTGCGCCGCCTATGCAGCCGCCGGTGCATGCCATGCCCTCAATAAAATTGCAGCTGAGAACATTCTTTGAGGCTTTGAGAAGCGCCGTTTTGCACTCCTCAATACCGTCGCATGAGATTGCTTTAAGATCAAAATCTGTGATGCCCTGCTCCTTGAGTGCCTCCTCAACCGCATCCGCAAGGCCGCCGCATCTTGCAAAGATTCTGCCGTAATATGATGCGTTGTCAAGCACATCGTCGCCGAGGCTCATAATATCAATATCCTTGCTGTCAAACAGAGCCTGAAGCTCCTCAAAGGTAATGACCGAATCAATATACGGTCTGACCTCCTCTTTCTGGAACTCCGCTTTTTTGGCGGTGCACGGGCCGATAAAGACTATCTTTGCATCCGGGTCGGTGTTTTTGATAAACTTTGCAATCGTCGCCATGGGTGAAAGGTTATGAGAAATATTATCGGCAAACTTCGGGAACTGCTTGCGGACATATTCAACGAACGCAGGGCAACAGGAGCTTGTTAAAAAGCCCTTTTCGGCAAGCTCTTTGGCTTCGCTGAACGCAACCATATCTGCGCCGAGAGCCGCTTCAACAACCGAATGGAAGCCGAGCTTTTTAATTCCCGAAATAACCTGACCGAGCCTTGCATAGGTAAACTGGCTTGAAATTGACGGAGCAACAACCGCATAGACCTTGTATTTTGAATTATTTTCACTTTTCAGAATAAAGTCAATAACATCAAGAATATAGGATTTATCCGAAATTGCTCCGAACGGGCACTGATAAACGCAGGCTCCGCAGGAGATGCACTTGTTGTTATCGATACTTGCCGCCTTGTTTGCGTCAACCTTGATTGCCTTTATCTTGCAGGAGCGAACGCAGGGGCGTTTGAAATCAACGATTGCACCGAACGGGCAGACCTTGGCGCACTGACCGCATTCAACGCACTTTGACTTATCAATATGGGCTACATGGTTGTGGTCAAAGCTTATTGCTCCCCTCTTGCAGACATCCTCGCATCTGTGGGCAAGGCAGCCTCGGCAGGACTGGGTGACCTCATAGCCGCCCATGGGGCATTCATCGCAGGCAATATCGATAACCTCAATAACATTTGAGTTGTTCTTATTGCCGCCCATTGCAAGCTTGACTCTTTCTTCAACGATAGCTCTTTCCTTATAGACACAGCAACGCATTGTCGGAGTGTCACCGCTGACGATGACCTTCGGAATATCGTAAAGCTGTTCAAGCAACGTGCCGTTCCATGCACGCCTTGCAACCTCACGGAGAACCTTATATTTAAGATGCTGAACTTTAGTGTCGAATTTTCTCATATTGAACCTTCCTTAGAAATAGCTGACTTTTATTCTTTTGCCCATTTGTTTCAGGCACTCCGAAAGCTCCTTGACAAGCTGCATTTTAATGCTGAATGTTATGGGAAGATCAGGGTTCTGATGGGCGGGGTTTATCGCTCTGCCGACATAAAAGTTAATATCGGTCGCCTCCTCAAAGAGCAGGCGGCAGATCAGAGAAGCGCCGTCTCTCTGATAACCCCAGACGGAATAAAGCTCATTTGTGCCGAGATAATCCTTGGCATAGGTCAGAACCTTATTAATTGTTATAACGCCCTCGGTTACGAGGTCAACGCCCTCTATCGACGCAATGGGCGGCACCTCTTTATCAATAAAATCAAGCGAAGGAACCACGGGCTTGTTAAGATATTTTGCGGCGATTGACGAGGTTGTTCCGCCGCAGACTATATGCTTGCCCTCTTTGGAGAAGAAAAGCGACATCATTTTATCGCAGTCATCTCTGTTTGACGGAGGGCCGAAAAGCAGATTCATCGGCTCACGCTTTCTGATTCTGACAATTGCCGCCGTTGTGTCATCACCCGGCTTTCCGCCGTAAAGGCGGTTGCATTCGTCAACCAGAACCGTGGCAAGGGTTTTGGCAGTGAAGCCGACATCATAGAATGTTTCCATGTAATCAATGATATCCTCACGCTTCCAGCCGAAGTTATAAGCCATGCCGATTCCCGCATGGGGGCAGCCGTCGCTCATGGCAACGAAAACATCGTTTTCTTCGAGTTTTATATATGAACTGAAAATCTTTTTTCCGCCGATGTTCAGCTCGGTTTTGGGATAATCGAAATTTTTGCCGTCTCTGAGCAAAATTACAAGCGGATTGTCAAACTGAAAAATCCGGGCGTATTCGTTATCGACTATCTGAAGAATCGTGAAAGTTGAGTAGGCAACTCCCCTGACCGAACAGACGGGAAGCGTTGCCGCAATCGTGTCAACGCAATCCTCAACGGAAAGTCCGCTTGAAATCATGGTTGAAATGATTTTTGAGGTCAGGGTTGAAAGAATGCTCGCCTTAACGCCGCTTCCGAGACCGTCCGCAAGCACAACGACCGTTGAACTGTCGTCCGCTTCAATAACATCGACATGGTCGCCGCAAAGCTCCTCGCCGACATGGTTTATGCTCCTGTATCCAATATCTGCACAAAGATTATTCATCGGAAATCGACTCCTTGAGCTTCGTCAGCGCAATTTTGGTTTCCGCCGCAGTTTCGCCGAGAAGCGAAGCAATCTCCTGAACGATTCTCATCTGCTTCTCAACAACTTTATCGGCAATTTCAACCGTGCTTTGGCTGATTCTTTCTTTCTTCTCTCTCTGAACCTCTTCATCGGTCACATCACGCATGATGCAAATGATGAGGTGATCCTTGTCATAGACAACGGTCTGTTCAACATATTTTTCGTATTCCGCAAGATATGTTCTTCTGCCGTAAACGGTCTGATGCTCCGTCTTGACCTGCAGGAATACCGCAGGGTCAAGAATGCGGACTATCGGCTCGCCCATAACATCGGCAGGCATACGGATATTCATAATGCGGCATGCTGCGGCGTTAATCTGCTGAACCTCAAGAGCTTCGTTCAGAACGATGATTCCGTTGGGCGTGTTGTTTATGATGTTATCGGAAAAGCTCTCCGCTCTGTCCTTGAGGAAGGGCAGACACATTGAGATTTCAGCCTTGCCTGCAATAATCGCCTCAGCCTTTTCACGGCAGGTATTGTATCCGCACGAGCCGCAGTTGAGCTCATCCTCTTTTTTCGTTTTGCCCATTTTGGCAAGAACCTGACGAATTTCAATTTCCGAGGGCTTAGTCTTTCTTTGGAGAATGAACTCAAATTCTTTATTCATGCTGTTTTTGTCGGGCTGAGGAACATCAAAGTCATTCTTGCCCGAATATCCCGCAACGGCGGCATAATCACGAACGGGCATTCTGTGGTATTTTTCCATAACGGGGCCGCCTATGCAGCTGCCGTGGCAAGCCGACATTTCGATAAAGCACTTATGTATGCTTCCCTCTGCAAGGTCGTTGAGAGCGGCAATGCAGTTATCGACACCGTCAACGGTGAAATAGCTGTAATCCTCTCTTCTTTCGGTCATCGACTTGATAACGCCGCCGCAGGTCGGGAAAATTCTCGCCCTTGAATTCGGGTCTGAATCCATGTTCCTTTCAAGCTCTACACCCTCGCTTTCAAGCCAATGGGTAAGCTCCTCAAAGGTCAGAACTGCGTCAACGATGCCGCTGCTTCTGTCCGCCTCGTCCTTTTTCGCAACGCAGGGGCCGATAAACACGGTCTTTGCATCGGGAATTCTGCGTTTAATGTCGGTGCAATGCGCCTGCATGGGCGAAAGAACATCGGCAAGATAAGGCAGAGCCGACGGAAAATATTTCTGAATCAGAAGATTTATCGAGTGACAGCAAGAGGAAATAAGGACATCTCTGCCGTCCTCATTTATCATTCTTTCATATTCTTTTTTAACCATGGTTGCGCCGATTGCGGTTTCTTCAGCATCGGCAAAGCCGAGCTTTTTAAGAGCGGCACGCAGGCTTTCAATGCCCACTCCGTCATAGTTCGCAACAAAGGACGGAGCAACACTCGCAATTACGGGGCTGCCCGACTGAATGAGAACCTTGACAAGCTCCGTTGAATCCGCAATTTCTTTTGCGTTCTGCGGACAAACAACAAAGCATTGACCGCAGAGAATGCATTCCTCTGGAACGATATTCGCCTGATTACCCGAAAATCTTATGGATTTAACAGGACAATGGCGGATACATTTATAACAGTTTTTGCAGTTGGATTTTTTAAGCTTCAGGAATTCTGCCATTGCCTATTACTCCCCTTTTTTCAAAATATATTTATTGTAAAATCCGTCAAATCCGTCAACCGTAACTCCCGTTACGATTTCATCGTCAACCTGAATGGTAACGCCCGTTCTGCTGCATTTTCCTATGCAGAAACTGCCTGCAAGAGTTATTTCATCTTGCAGGCCGCTCTCTGAGATTCTTTCATTAAGCAGACGGACTATTTCTTCGGAGCCCTTGAGATGGCAGGAGCTTCCGACACAAATCTGAATAATCATCTGCTGTTTCACACCTTTGCCAAAATTTCCTTTTCGAAGAATTCCGAGGTGGTTTCCGGAGTAAGCGAATACTTGTTGCCGTCAACGGTAACGCACACGCCGTTTTTGCAGTCGCCCATGCAGAAGGTTCCGCCGAGCTCAACCTTTTCTTTAAGATTATTATTCGCAATGAGATACTGAAGCTCTTCAACAATCTGTCTTGAGCCTTTAAGATGGCAGGAGCTGCCGATGCAAACAGTAACTTTCATTTTAAATTCCTCCGTTTATTATTCGTAATCAACAACATTCGCCCATGAAAGCAGGAACTGTCTTTCTTCGGGCTTACCCTTTACGGACTGAGAAGCCGCAACGATGGGAAGCCACTTCTGAATATACTGCTTTGCCGTGTCGCTCTTTTTGCAGAAAAGGTCAAGATACTTTTCTGCGGTTTCAATGTCTCCGTCGAGCCAGAAAAGCAGATAGGTTCTTGCAACATCGGCAGAGGCGTTGCCCTGGGTTGCATGAGACCAGTCGATTATATAGGGTGTTCCGTCATCGGTAACGATAATATTTGAGGGGTTGAAGTCTCCGTGGCAAAGCTTGTTATGCTTGGGCATGGATTCAAGACGGGTGTGAAGGTCATAGCGGGTTGTTGCGTCAATATCCGCCTGAGAAATCTTCATGTTCATCTTGTCTTTAAGCTTGCGAAGGCCGGGGGCTTTGGCTTTGTGCATTTCAATCTGAAGATCAACGAACATTTCAAGATATTCGCCTTTCTTTTCGGGATTTTCCTGCATGAGTCTGTCAAGGGTTTTGCCGGTAATATATTCCGAAATGATAACCCATTTATCCTCGATTGCAGTAACTCCGAGAAGCTTCGGAATATTTAATCCCGTTTCCTCAACAAGCGACTGATTGAGAGCCTCATTGAGAATTTCGGATTTTTTATAATCGGAATCAAATACTTTATAGGTTTTATCGCCGTCACGGTAAACGGTCTTGTTGTTTCTGACCGCTATAATTCTGTCTAAATTCATTGTCGCTTCCTCCTTAAACTTCTTCATGCGTTCCGTAATATGCGTTGAGATACATCTGCTTAATCTCGCTCATAAGAGGATAACGGGGATTTGCACCCGTGCACTGATCGTCGAACGCCTGCTCGGTCATTTCGTCAAGTCTGTCAAGGAAATCTTTCTCGTCAATGCCGTAGTCACGGATTGTCTTTTTGATGCCGACCTTTTCTTTAAGCTCATCGATTGCCTTTATGAGATTCTCAACCTTTTCCGAATCGTTTCTGCCTTTAAGGCCGAGATACTCGGCAACCTGAGCGTATCTGTTGAGAGTGTGAGGATGGTCATACTGCGGGAATGTGCCCATCTTGACGGGCTTCTCGCTTGAATTGAAGCGGATAACCTCGTCTATCATCAGAGCGTTTGCAACGCCGTGAGGCAGATGGTGGAAAGCGCCGAGCTTATGAGCCATTGAGTGGCATACGCCGAGGAAAGCATTTGCAAAAGCCATGCCCGCCATTGTTGCGGCGTTAGCCATCTTTTCTCTTGCAACGGGATCGTTGGGGCCGTTGTCATATGCTGCGGGGAGATTTTCAAAGATCATTTTGAGCGAACGGAGAGCAAGGCCGTCGGTATAGTCGGTTGCAAGCATTGAAGCATATGCTTCAAGGTCGTGCGTTACGGCGTCGATGCCCGATGCGCTCGTGAGACCCTTGGGAGCGTTCATCATCATATCGGCGTCAACGATTGCCATTTTGGGCATAAGCTCATAATCGGCAAGAGGATATTTAACGCCGCTGTTTTCATCGGTGATAACCGCAAAGGGAGTTACCTCACTGCCCGTGCCCGCTGTTGTGGGAACTGCGATGAAATATGCCTTTTCTCCCATCTTGGGGAAGGTGTAAATACGCTTTCTGATATCGGAAAAGCGCATTGCCATATCCATGAAGTCCGCTTCGGGATGCTCATAGAGAACCCACATAATCTTTGCGGCATCCATTGCAGAGCCGCCGCCGACTGCGATAATAACATCAGGCTCAAACGAAGTCATCTGAGCCGCACCCTCTCTTGCGCTTGCAAGTGTCGGGTCGGGAGCGACATTATAGAAAGTGGTGTGAACAATGCCCATTTCGTCAAGCTTGTCGGTTATCGCCTTGGTATAGCCGTTCTTATAAAGGAAGCTGTCGGTAACAACAAAGGCTTTCTTCTTGTTCATAACATCTTTAAGCTCAGCAAGAGCAACGGGCAGACAGCCTTTCTTGATATAAACCTTTTCAGGTGCTCTGAACCACAGCATATTTTCCCTTCTTTCAGCAACGGTTTTGATATTGAGCAGGTGCTTAACGCCAACATTCTCCGAAACGGAGTTGCCTCCCCATGAGCCGCAGCCGAGGGTAAGTGAAGGAGCAAGCTTGAAGTTGTAAAGGTCGCCGATACCGCCCTGTGATGAGGGTGTGTTGACAACGATACGGCAGGTTTTCATTCTTGCGGCGAAAGCGTCAAGCTTTGCTTTTTCCGTTACCGTGTTAAGATAAACCGACGAGGTGTGGCCGTAGCCGCCGTCTGCAACGAGTCTTTCAGCCTTGTCCATAGCGTCCTCAAAGCTCTTTGCCTTATACATTGCAAGAACGGGTGAAAGCTTTTCGTGAGCGAATTCCTCAGAGATATCAACGCTCTCAACTTCGCCGATCAGTATTTTTGCCGTTTCGGGAACCTCAACGCCCGCAAGCGCGGCGATGGTGTGAGCCTTCTGGCCGACTATCTTTGCGTTGAGTGCGCCGTTGATAAGAATTGTCTTTCTGACCTTCTCGGTCTCGGCGGCATTGAGAAAATAACAGCCTCTGTCTGCAAATTCCTTTCTGACAGCCGAATAAACATCTTTATGAACGATAACGGACTGTTCGGAAGCACAGATCATGCCGTTATCAAAGGTTTTTGAATGAATGATTGAGTTGACGGCAAGAACGATATCTGCGGTGCTGTCAATGATTGCGGGAGTGTTGCCTGCGCCGACGCCGAGAGCGGGCTTGCCGCTTGAATAAGCCGCCTTGACCATTCCGGGGCCGCCGGTTGCAAGAATTATATCCGCCTCTTTCATAACAAGGTTTGTCATTTCAAGGCTGGGAACATCAATCCAGCTTATAATGTCCTCGGGAGCGCCTGCTTCAACAGCCGCTTCAAGAACGATCTTAGCCGCCATGATGGTTGATTTCTTTGCTCTGGGATGAGGGCTGATGATGATGCCGTTTCTTGTTTTAAGAGCGATAAGAGTTTTGAAAATTGCGGTTGAGGTGGGGTTGGTTGTCGGAATAACTGCGGCGATAACGCCGATGGGCTCGGCTATCTTCTGAATGCCGTATGCCTTGTCCTCCTCAATAACTCCGCAGGTTTTTGTTGATTTATAAGCATTATAGATGTATTCTGAAGCATAGTGGTTTTTGATAACCTTATCCTCAACAATGCCCATTCCTGTTTCTTCAACTGCTGCCTTTGCAAGGGGGATTCTCATTTTGTTTGCCGCCATTGCAGCTGCAAGAAAGATTTTGTCAACCTGCTCCTGAGTATAGGTTGAAAACTTCTGCTGAGCCGCTCTGACTCTTGCGATTGCCGCCTCAAGGGTCTCAACGCCGTCAACGATCATGTAATTCTTTTCCATATAATATCTATCTCCTTTGCCTTTTTGCCTTAATCAATGTTGCACAGAATATTTGCAAGCGAAGCCGCCATGTTTTCGTATTGAACCTCAACGCCTTCGGGAACATAAAGATGGGTCGGAGCAAAGCTCCAGACCGCCTTTATCGGCGTTTCGCAAATCAAATCGCAAACCTGCTGGGCGGCGGAAGCGGGAACGGTTATGATGCCTATTTTTATATCGCCGCTTTTGCAGTATTCCTTTAAATCGGAAACGGGATATATTCTTTTTGACTTGTCCGTTTTCGATTCGTCGGCGTCAAAAGCCGCCGCAATTTCAAGCCCCCAGCTCTTAAAGCCGTCATATTCGAGCAGGGCTGTTCCGAGCCTTCCCGCTCCGACAATAATTGCTTTTTTGGGATAATTGAAACCAAGGTATTCTTCAAGCGATTTTATCAGGTTGCCAACCTCATAGCCCGTTCTCGGCTTTCCCTCGCCGCTGACCGAAGCCAGATCCTTTCTGACCTGAACATCGCCGTAGCCGATGCTTTTTGCAATAACGGTTGCGGAAATGTTGGCAGTTTCGGGAGGGAGCTGCCTGAGAAGCTGCAAATAAACAGACAGCCGTTTTATCACAGCCGGATTTGCTCTCATAGCTGCACTTCCTTTCTGAAAGTATTCTAACATATGTTTTCAGCGAAAGGAAATGTTAAATCGGCATATCGATATGCTTTTATCGATATAACTATACTATTTGAGCAAATATATTTCGCAAATCACATTATTTTGCGTTTTGCTTCGCAAACCTCGGTTATAAAACTGTCGTCAAGAGGGCTGAGCTTGTAGCCTTTTCTGTAAATCAACACATCTTTATAGATTTTTGTGTTCTCTTTGCAAGCCTTCTGAACAAGGTTGAATTTGTCCAATAGTTCCTGAGGCACGGGAGATACCCACATAAATGCGGTCGGAACTTTTTCAAGCAAAACGAACTGACTGCCTCTTTCAAAAATATAAATGTGCTTGTCCGCATTGTCCGAAAGCTCCGCTTTTCTCACATCCATGAGCGGCAGAGACGGAACATAGGGGTCAGCGTGGCTGATTTCAATAAAATCGGACAAATCCTTTATTTCAATATTCTCTTTTTCGGCAAGCGGATGCTCTTTTGACATAAGCAAACGGTAGGAAAATTCAGTTATTGTTTCGTGATTGAGCTTTTTCTCGCTGAACATCGACGAAAAGTATTTCTCAAATGCCGATTGATATCGGATAATACCGAGGTTGCAATCTTCATTCACAACATTTTTTATTGTACGCATGGAATTTGTTTCTTTATAGAAAATTTCGGCAGGTTCATCGGGAGAAAGATTTTTTGCAAACTGGGCAAACGCTTCGGAAATATAGCTCGCCCTTGATACGCAGGCTGAAAACCGCTGTTTGCGCTTTTTGCCGTTTTTATAAATTTCTTCAACTTCCTCAACCTGAGAAATTATTCTTTTTGCATACTGAAGAAATTCTTCTCCCTCGGGAGTTACGGTTATTCCCTTTGTTGTGCGCTTAAAAATGGTTATGCCGAGATTTTCTTCAAGCTCTTTTATGGCACGGCTGAGATTCGGCTGACCCATATAAAGATTTTCTGCCGCCTTGCTTATCGACTTTGTGTCTGCGATCTCAACCGCATATTTCATGTGGAGTATATTCATTTATTCAATCCTCCGACGCTGTGATTTTGATTCATGCAAAGCATTCAACAATTTTCATATCTGCGCTTTCAACGGAATATTTGCCTGCTGCGTATTGTGGCATAAGAAAATAATCGCCCTTTTTGATATCCTTTGAATAACCGTTGCCAACGATTTTGCCGCTGCCCTCGGTGACAACATAGACCGCCGCTCCCCTGTCAAGCGAAAAGCTTCCGCCGCTGAGAGTCGCCGTTCTGACCGAAAAGCTCGTTGTTACATTTTCATCTATAACGGCTTCGTATTTTAAGCCCTCGCCGCTTCTTATAAGCCTCGGTTCAAGCGGAGCGGGATATCTTTTGCCGATATCAAAGCATTGGAGAGCCTGTTCCCTCTCAAGACCAATATACATTTCGTTATCGGAAAGTTTATAATCTCCGCACCAGCGTTCGGGCTGA
>JAEDKI010000141.1 GCA_016295895.1 Clostridiaceae bacterium
CACCTGGAATATCGGTCAGTCTTTTCGGAATATATCCCGCCGTGCAGCTTTCGGCGGTGGCGATTGTCATATTATTCTCTTTCAGCAGTTCAACGACACGCTGTTCAATGTTTTCGCTGTCAATGCCGTAAACAACGCCGCCGAGCCTTGAAATAATTTCATCAATAACGGGTCTGCAAAGCTCCTCCGCCTTGCTCTCGGTCTCCGCCTTTGCGGTAACTCTGAGCAGAGCCTCGCCTTTTTTGGCATACGGAGCAACGGTCGGATTTGAGCCTTCAATGAGGTCTGCAACCTTCTCAGCCATTGCGCTCTCGCCTATGCCCATGGTTCTGACCGTGTGCGATACAATTGCGCCCTCGGAGTATTCGGCAAGATAGGGAACAACGCTTTCTTTATACATCGGAGCCATTTCATAAGGAGGGCCGGGGAGAATGACAACGCATTTTCCGCCTTTTTTAAGCCCCAAGCCGGGAGCCGTGCCGTGATGATTTTCAAAAACAGTTCCGCCAACGGGAACATAAGCCTGACGGAGATTGCTCTCGGGCATTTCGATTGATTTTGAGGCAAAGTATTTTCTGATGCCCTCGCCGATTTCGGGGCTGTATTCAAGCTCGAAGCCCATAACCGAACAGCAGACATCTCTTGTTATATCGTCCTGCGTAGGGCCGAGGCCGCCGGTTGCGATAACTATATCGCTGCGGTCAAGGGCGGTTCGCAGAGCGGCGGAAAGCCTTTCGGCATTGTCGCCGACGGTTGTGTGCCTGAGCACGGAAATACCGAGCTTTGCAAGCTCAACCGAAAGAAATCTTGAATTTGTGTTAAGAATATCGCCTAAAAGAATTTCCGTTCCGACGGAAAGTATCTCACAAACTGCCATAAAGGCACTTCCTTCTTTTTAATATGCGTTTATCGCAACAAATCTTGCATTCTCTGCACATTCTCTTGAGAGCCTGTCCGTTTCAAGCGCCTTTTCGCATTCCTCAACATATTCAAGCGTCGGGCGGGTTCTCGGATGCTTGGGTGTGAACACCGTGCAACAGTCCTCATAGGGGAGAATCGATATATCAAATGTATCTATTTTTCTTGAAATCGCAATAACCTCGTCCTTGTCCATTCCGATAAGAGGGCGGAAAACGGGCATTTCGCAGACTGCGTCGGTGCAGGCGATTGCGGGCATTGTCTGGCTTGCAACCTGACCTACGCTTTCGCCCGTTATCAGCGCACCCGCATTTTCACGCTTTGCGATTATCTGAGCGGTTCTCATCATCATGCGGCGCATGATAACCGTGAATATTTCTTCGGGGCAGTTATCCTTTATCAGTTCCTGAGTCTCGGTGAACGGAACGACCCAAAGCCCGATTCTGCCCGAATACTTGCTGACCTGCTTCAGAAGCGAATGAACCTTTTGCTCGGCTCTTTCGCTCGTGTACGGAGGGGAGGCAAAATGAACCGCAATCAGTTCAAGACCTCTTTTTGCCATCATATAGCCTGCAACGGGGCTGTCGATTCCGCCCGAAATCAGCAGAGCCGCTCTGCCTGCGCTGCCTGTCGGCATTCCGCCTGCGCCCTTTATCTGCTTGCCGTGAATATAGGCATAGGCGTCTCTGACCTCAATGTTGACAACCAAATCGGGGCTGTGAACGTCAACTGTGAGATGAGGAAATTTTTCAAGCAGATATTCGCCCGCTTTGGCGCATATCTGAGGAGAATTGAGAGGAAATTTTTTATCCGAACGCTTTGCTTCAACCTTAAAGCTGCGAGCGGTGAGAAGCTGGGGAGCCAGGTATTCTTCGGCGCTTCTCAGAATAACATCCATATCCTTTTCAACAGCCGCCGCTCTTGAAAAGCCCGCAATTCCGAAAACCTTTCCGATTCTTTCAACCGCTTCGTCAAGGTCGGTCTGCTCATCCTCGGGTTCGGCAACAATCGTAGACTGAGCAACGGTGAATCTGAATTTGCCGACAGGTTCAAGCCTGCGGCGCATATTTTTTATCAGCATATCCTCAAAGGTTCTTCTGTTGAGGCCTTTGAGAGCGAGTTCTCCGTTTTTGATAAGAATAATCTCTTTCATTGACATTCTCCGTAAATTTATAATAACGAAATTTTTATTTAACCGCTCTGATAACCTTTTTGCCCTCTTTGATTCCTGCAATAAGAGCGTCAATCTGCTGAACGGTCGTAAATCTTGAAAAGCTGATTCTCAGCGGGCTGTCAAGCCTTTTGCGGTCAAGCCCCATTCGGGCGAGCACATGGCTTGCCTTGCCCTTTGAGCAGGCAGAGCCGCTCGAAACGCAGATGCCTCTTTCGGAAAGAAAGTTCAGCATCGGCTCGGATTTTATGCCGAGAACCGAAATGTTGGTTACATAGGGCAGGGCGTCCGGCGGTGAATTGATAACAACATCGGGGATTTCACAGAGCTTTGAAACCATATAGTCTCTGAGAATTTTCATCTGTTCAAGCTCGTTCTGAATATTCGGCAGCGCCTTGACGGCGGCGGCGAAGCCTGCGATTGCGGGCATTGCTTCCGTTCCCGGGCGTATTTTTTTCTCCTGCTCTCCGCCGATGGCTCTCGGAGTTATTTTGATTCCTTTGCGGATATAAAGAGCGCCTGCACCCTTCGGGCCGTGAATCTTGTGGGAGCTTACCGTCATAAGGTCAACGCCCATTGCGGCGGGCTTAATCGGCATTTTGCCGAACGCCTGAACCGCATCGCAGTGAATCAGGGCGGGTGAACGGGCCATGAGAGCCGCTCTTTTTGCTGCTTCAACCGGCATTATTGTTCCGACCTCGTTGTTGACAAGCATCATGGTTATCAGAATCGTGTTTGAATTAACTGCGGCGAAAAGGTCTTTTTCGCTTATCCTGCCGAATGAATCAACCTTGAGCTTGATGACCTCAAAGCCCTCGGCTTCAAGCTTGTCAAGCGTTTCGTCAACGCTCGAATGCTCAACGCAGGTTGAAACTATCCTTTTGCCCATGCGGCGCATTTTGTGAGCCGCTCCGATAACGGCAAGGTTGTTGCTTTCGGTTCCGCCCGAAGTGAAGAAAATCTCCTCGGGACTGCATGAAAGGCATTTTGCAATGTCCTCTCTCGAACGGTCAAGCATTTCCTTTGCCTGATTGCCGAGAAAGTGGAGGGAGGAGGGGTTGCCCCAGCACTGAGTCAGCGCTTTTGAGACGGCGTTGACCGCCTCACGGCACGGAGCCGTGGTTGCGCTGTTGTCAAAATAGATTTCCATTGCTGTTCTTCTCCCTTGTCGGCACTACACCCATTATAATAATCATATTTAAAACATTATACACTATTTTCTCCCCACTTGCAATATTTTTTTTATTTTATATGACTTCTTGTTCCGAAAAGTGGATAAAGAGATACTTTGCTCTCTCAAAAACAGTATATGCAGCGATTCTCAAAGGGGCATTTAGATACAATTTAACATCGGGAGATTAATAAACATGATTTAATTTGTAAACAGCTTGTAAAATGAGGCTGTTTCGGGCAAATACTGTTTGAATTTTTGGGACTTATGTGATAAAATGAAGCGAAAAGACTTGCGAAAAGAGGTGAAGCCGTTGGCAAAGACAGATTCAAAAAAACAGCCGCATTTTAAGCAGATAACCGTTCTTTTTCTTATGACTGCGTTTCAGCTTCTCTGCGCCGCCTGCGTGATTTTCCGTCAGGAGGAGCCGAGCCTTAACATGATTTATATTTTCTTCGGCTATATTGCCGCCGAATGGATTTATCTTCTTATCGGAAATATTGTTACGGATAACGACTATTTTGAGCTTGAGGTCATAGCTTTCTTTCTCTCGGGAATCGGGTTGACCGTCTGCGCAAGCATCAGCGAAGCCTATGTGATTAAACAGCTTATCGCCATCGGGCTGGGGCTTGCGGTTTATCTGATAATGCTTATTCTGATTAAAGATGTAAATTTCGCATGCATGCTCAGATATCCTGCCGCCATCGGCTCGATTGCCGTGCTTGCCGCAAACCTTCTGCTTGCGAAAACCACCAACGGCACTCTCAACTGGATTGACCTCGGCTTTTTCTCAATTCAGCCATCGGAGCTTGTCAAGATTGCGTTCGTGCTTGTCGGAGCGGTTTCGCTCGAAAAACTGCTGTCGATAACAAGTCTCACAAAATATATTGTTTTTTCGCTTGCCTGCGTAGGCGCACTTTTCCTTATGAAAGACTTCGGCACGGCGCTGATTTTCTTCTTCACCTTTGCCCTTATCGCTTTCATGCGCTCGGGCAATGTCAGAACGATTCTGCTTATCTGCGCCGCCGCTCTCATGGGAGCGATGCTGATTATATACTTTAAACCCTATGTTGCAAACCGTTTTGCCGCTTACCGCCATGTCTGGGATTATATGGACACCACGGGCTATCAGCAGACGAGAGTGCTGATATATTCGGCGAGCGGAGGGCTTTTCGGCCTCGGCATCGGCGAGGGTCATCTCAGAGATGTCTATGCGGCATCGACCGACCTTGTTTTCGGCTTAATCTGCGAGGAAATGGGTCTGATTATCGGCATTGCCGTGCTTCTGAGTTTTGCGGGAATTGCGTTTTTTGCAATAAAATCTGCAAAGTCGGCGGCATCAACCTTTTATGCCATTGCGGCGGTTGCGGCGGCAGGCATGATGCTTTTTCAGCTTTCGCTGAATGTTTTCGGCATAACCGATCTTCTGCCGCTCACTGGCGTAACTCTGCCCTTTGTCAGCAGAGGCGGTTCGAGCATGCTGTGTTCATGGGGGCTTTTGGCATATATCCGTGCCGCAGGCGCACCCTTTGAGCCGCCGAAGCCCGATATCGCCGTCAAAAAAACACCCGCCAAAAGAGCAAGGCAGGCAGGGTGAATCTGAGGTAAATGGTAGGGGCGAACTGCGTTCGCCCGCTTGAAAACGCCTGATAACAGCACAATTCTCTCGTAGGGAACGCCGTC
>JAEDKI010000142.1 GCA_016295895.1 Clostridiaceae bacterium
GAAAGCGAGCTTGAGCTTTGTGCCGACTCCGTCTGTGCCGCTGACGAGAACGGGCTTTGAGATGCCTGTCAGGTCAAGCTCAAAAAGGCCGCCGAAGCCGCCTATATCGGAGAGTGCGCCTGCCGTCAGGGTTTTTGCGATATGCTTTTTCATAAGCTCGACCGCTTTGTAGCCGGCAGTTATGTCAACGCCCGCCGATTTATAGCTTTCGCTGAAGCTTTTCATAGATTATTCCTCCTGTGAAGATTCACTTATTTTCTTTTCAAAACGGCTTTTTGCCGGTTTGTCCTCGGGGATAATTGTGGGATAATTTGAAGTGAAGCAGGCGTCGCAGTAGCAATCCTGCTTGCCGATGAGCATTGAAAGATGGTCAACATTGAGATAGCCGAGGCTGTCAACGCCGATAATCTCCGCAATTTCTTCAAGGCTGTGGTTGCAGGCAATGAGCAGGTCACGGGAGTCGATGTCCGTTCCGTAATAGCAGGGGTTGAGGAACGGGGGTGAAGATACTCTCATGTGAACCTCGGTTGCGCCCGCATCCCGCAGAAGCCTTACGATTCTTGCGCTGGTTGTTCCTCTGACTATTGAATCGTCAACCAGAACAACTCTTTTGCCCTTTATTGTGTCGGAAATGGGATTCAGCTTTATTCTGACAAGATCCTCACGGGATTTCTGACCCGGAGAGATAAAGGTTCTGCCGATATACTTATTCTTGATAAAGCCCATTCCGTAGGGAATGCCCGATTGGCGGGAGTAGCCGATTGCGGCGTCGATTCCGCTGTCGGGAACGCCGATAACGACATCTGCCTGAACCGGATGCTCAAGCGCAAGGCATGCGCCCGCATTCAGCCTTGCCGAATGCACGCTGACTCCGTCAATAACCGAATCAGGCCTTGCAAAATAAATATATTCAAAAATACAGATTTTTTTGGGAGCCTTTCCGCAATGGTCTTTGATTGAGCGAATGCCGTTTTTCTCGAAAACAACGATTTCGCCCGGCTCAATATCTCTTATGAACGATGCGCCGACTGCGTCAAGAGCGCAGGTCTCGGAGGCAACAACATAACTGCCGTCGCCCGTCTGACCGTAGCAGAGCGGTCTGAAGCCGTTTTCGTCACGCACGGCAATAAGCTTTGAGGGGGACATGATTGCAAGGGAATAAGCTCCCTTGATTTTGTTCATCGCCGCATTGACCGCCTGCTCGATTGACGGAGCGGTGAGGCGTTCCTTGGTGATAATGTAAGAAATAACCTCGGTGTCGCTCGTCGTGTGAAAAATCGAGCCGCTGAGCTCAAGCTCTTTTCTCAGCTCATAGGAGTTAACCAGATTGCCGTTGTGAGCAAGAGCCATATGACCCTTGATGTGATTAACGACTATCGGCTGAGTGTTGAGCCTGTTGCCTGCTCCCGTCGTGCCGTATCTTGCGTGGGCTACCGCCATGTTGCCCTCGCCGAGACCCGAAAGCGTCTGAGCGTTCAGAACCTCGCTGACAAGGCCGACATCTTTATAAGTGTTAAAAATTCCGTCATCGTTGACAACGATTCCGCAGCTTTCCTGACCTCTGTGCTGTAAGGCGCACAGTCCGTAGTAAGCCATCGCCGCAACATTTTCCTTACGGGGTGAAAAGATTCCGAATACCCCGCATTCTTCGTTAATTTTTCTCATCATACATACCTTCTATATTTCAAAAATGCACTTTGGGGATTTAATATTCGGTTTATTCTTTGCCGTTCCAGCAATAGGTGCAGATGCAGTCCTCGGGCAGCCCGATGGCTTCAACAAGACCCGCAAGGCTCTGATAGCCGAGAGACGCAAACTTGAATTTTTCGCAGATGGCTTTCAGCATCGCCTGACCTCTTTCGGTTGAAGCGTCGCTGTATTCATCCATGTATTTTTCGCCCTCCTCGCCCTCAAGCTCGTGAATTATGCGGCGGGCAATGAGGTCGTTATCCGAGGTGTTGCGGGAGAAATTGAGATATTTACAGCCGTACATTATCGGGGGGCATGCGGAGCGCATGTGAACCTCTTTTGCACCGTGGCTGTAAAGAAATTCAACTGTTTCACGAAGCTGAGTTCCTCTGACGATGCTGTCGTCAACAAAGAGCAGGCTCTTATCCTGAATCAGGTCGTGAACGGGAATCATCTTCATCTTCGCAACCCTGTTGCGCTCGCTCTGGCTTGTGGGCATGAAGCTTCTCGGCCATGTGGGCGTGTATTTTATGAACGGCCTTGCAAACGGTATTCCGCTTTCGTTTGCATAGCCGATTGCGTGAGGCGTTCCCGAATCGGGCACTCCGCTGACATAGTCAATGCCGTTGCAAGCGCCGTTTGCCTTGTCCTCTCTCGCCATAACTGCGCCGTTGCGGTTTCTCATAACCTCAACATTGACGCCCTCGTATTTCGAATTGGGGTAGCCGTAATAAGTCCAGAGAAATGCGCAGATACGCATTTTTTTGCCGGGCTTTGAAAGAACCTCAACCCCGTCGGGAGTTATTTTCACGATTTCACCGGGGCCAAGCTCCTTTTCAAACTCATAATCAAGCTTTTCATAAGCAAAGGATTCAAACGAAACGCAGCGTCCGTCGCCGTCCTTGCCGATAAGAATGGGGAGCCTGCCGAGCCTGTCTCTTGCGGCAATGATACTGCCGTCCTCCTTGAGAATAAGAATTGACAGCGAGCCGTCAATTTTTTCCTGAGCGAAGCGGATGCCGTCAACAAAATTGCTCTTTTGGTTGATGAGAGCCGCCGCAAGCTCGGTTGAATTTATTTTTCCTGCCGTCATGGCGGTGAAATGACCGCCGCTGAACGAGAGAAACTGCTGAATAAGGTCATCGGCATTGTTGATAACGCCGATGGTCGCAATGGCGTAAACGCCGAGATTTGAACGGATGATAATAGGCTGAGGGTCGCTGTCGCTGATACAGCCTATGCAGGCGTTGCCGTGCATTTCGTCAACTATTCCCGCAAATTTGGTTCTGAAAGGCGAATTTTCAATGTTGTGAATATCACGCTGAAAGCCTGCTTCCTTGCTGACTGCCGCCATGCCGCCTCTGCGTGTTCCGAGATGCGAATGATAGTCAACACCGAAAAACACATCCAGAACAACATCTCTGTTTGATGTTGCGCCGAAAAATCCTCCCATAGAATAATACCTCCGAAAAGAATAGAGAAAATCGGTTTATTATTTGCTGCCCATGAGTCTGCGCATAACCTCGTTGTATGCGTCCTCAACGCCGCCGAGATCTCTTCTGAAGCGGTCTTTGTCAAGCTTCTCGTTGGTGGTTGAATCCCAGAAACGGCAGGTGTCGGGAGAAATTTCGTCTGCAAGAACAATCTCGCCGTCGTTCGTTTTGCCGAATTCAAGCTTGAAATCAACAAGAGTGATGTTGAGGGTCTTGAAATATTCTTTCATAACCTCGTTGATTTTGAAAGACATTGATTTTATAAGCTCGATTTCCTCAGCGGTTGCAAGGCCGAGAGCAAGAGCATGGTAAGAGTTGAGCAGGGGATCGCCCAAATCATCGTTTTTATATGAAAATTCAATCGTGGGAGCGGAGAAAACAATGCCCTCCTCAACGCCGTAGCGTTTTGCAAAGGAGCCTGCGGAAATGTTTCTGATTATTACCTCAAGAGGAACGATTGAAACCTTTTTGACAAGGGTTTCACGCTCTGAAAGCTCCTCAACGAAATGGGTCTTAACACCCTGCTTTTCAAGAAGCTGCATCATCATGTTGGACATTCTGTTGTTGATAACGCCCTTGCCTGCGATTGTGCCCTTCTTAATGCCGTTGAATGCGGTTGCATCGTCCTTGTAGGACACGATAACAAGATTGGGGTCATCGGTTGCGAAAACCTTCTTTGCCTTGCCCTCATAGAGCTGAGTTGTTTTTTCCATTTCTTTGTTCCTCCTGATTATTTATTGAATTTTTCTTCTATCTTAGCGTTTGCCTCAAGAACCTTTTCGGTTGCCGCCTTTCGGGCTGCCGAAAGCTTTTCGGCAAGAGCCTCGTCGGAGACCGCAAGAATCTGTATAGACAACAAAGCGGCATTGGCAGCACCGTCTATGGCAACTGTTGCAACGGGAATGCCTGCGGGCATCTGAACAGTTGAAAGAAGTGCGTCAATGCCGTCGAGAACTGAAGCTTTGACGGGGATTCCGATAACGGGGAGAGTGGTGTTGGCTGCAATAGCCCCCGCAAGATGAGCCGCCTTGCCTGCGGCTGCAATTATTGCGCCGAAGCCGTTGGATTTTGCGTTCTGAGCAAATTCCTTTGACTGCTCGGGCGTTCTGTGAGCCGAATAAACATGAACCTCATAGGGTACGCCGTATTCGTCAAGAGTTTTAATGGCTTTTTCAACAACAGGCAGGTCGCTGTCGCTGCCCATGATAATTCCGACTTTTTTCATGGTATTCCTCCTTGAAAAATTGATATTATGATTAATTATTTATATGCGTATCAGTGCCTTTCGGGCGTTAAACGGCGGAAAAACAGCCGTCGGGAAATTTAATTGGCGGTTACACCCGAAAAAAGGGCAGTCCTGCCTTGTTGAATCAAGATAGGACTGCCCAGACGGTCGGCATAAAACGGCGGCTTTTGCTCCCATGCGGTTATCCGCTTTTCCGTCAGTTACAAAAGTCCCTTTGATTTGCTATTTTATTATACTATAATGGAGTGTTCCATTGCAAGAGTTTATTAAGTAAAATTTACGGAGGATTTGCAGGCATGTTTTGTTGATTACAACAAAAGTATTGACAAAGCCTGTCAAGGCATGGTAAAATACCGTCAATCGCCTAAACGGCGGTTGCTCGTGAGGGAGTAGTTGGCACGGAATATAACCTGTGCGGCAAGTCAACACGCTGGCTTTTTTGCCTGGCTTGCCTTAATTGACAAGACTCATGATACGGCTTTGCCTGCTGTATCTGCGTCTTTTTT